>NZ_JAHRFA010000031.1:0-76696 GCF_020883045.1 Microcoleus sp. CAWBG58
GCAAAAAGTCTTCAAGATTAGCTATTTAATCTTCTACTTTTTGAGTTTTTGAGCAACTGCTTGCCTGAGCTTCAAAGGTGGCTACTTTTAGCTGCGCTCATTTTTTAGTCTAAACTACAGTTAATATACAGACCCTCCATGCGATCGCTATTATCAGTCTCCTTCAAACACCGCTCTTCATCTAATCCCAATTCCCGACACTGCCAGCGCAACCGCTCCAAATGCCCCGGTTGAATAAAATTAGATTTCTCCATAAACTGCATCATGTGCTTGGGCGATTTTACCACTCCCGAAAACAGAACCGGAACTGACACTAACGGCACTTCGTTTAACAACTGACGGCGGGCTTCTGTACTCAAAAACTGACTTGTTTCCAAGTCCAGCACGTCGTATTCCATGAAATAGTGAGGCAGAAAATCATAAAAAACAGTGTGTTTGGCATAAAGCCATTCGCCGTAAAGAATATAACGATTTCGCAGCACTTCTCCTAAAACTCCGCTGAGACTGAAAGCCCATTGTTTGAACAAGTTAAAATGTTTTTCTCGCGGGCCGCCGGTGAGATAGTGGCCGCGACTTTGCAGCAGCATTTGCCCGTCTGGCGCGAAGCTGATGCCTGTATTGGCGCCGTCTACCTTTTCTTCGATAATTAAAGGGCGATCGGCAATAGCGCTAAACGGCACGCTGTTGAGGTCTTCATCACCCGGCTGGAAACGCGAACCTTCGATGTGATAAGTTCTAGGATATTTAACAATTGCGACCATCGCTGTTACCTTTTTTATCTATCATAACAATTGTATTTGAGTTGTTAGTTGTATTTTTTTACGAACCGCGAAGACGCAAAGAGCGCGAAGTCAGATCGAAGAGAGGTTTGCGAATCATTTAGGAGTGCTATATAATAGATGTATCACAAAGGAGCGTATATTTTGAAAAGTCAAAGTTTCCAGAGCGTAACGTCAGCGATCGCTGGAATTCTATTAGTAGTCGCGCTACTCCTGGGCTTCAACTCTTTTGTTGTCATCAATCCAGGTGAAGCAGGGGTTGTTAGTATTTTAGGAAAAGCCACAGATGGAGCATTGTTAGAGGGATTTCACTTCAGACCCCCGCTGATATCCAAGGTTGATGTGTACGATGTCACAGTGCAAAAATTTGAAGTTCCCGCCCAGAGTGCTACTAAAGATCTTCAGGATTTAAATGCTAGTTTTGCGATCAATTTTCGCCTCGATCCAGCAAAAGTAGTCGATGTCAGAAGGACTCAAGGAACCTTGGAGAATATAGTTTCTAAAATTATTGCTCCGCAGACGCAAGAAGCATTTAAAACAGCGGCTGCCCTGAGAACCGCCGAACAATCTATTACTCAAAGAAGCGAACTGAAACGAGACTTTGATACTGCACTTAAAGAACGGCTATCAAAGTACGATGTAATTGTTCTTGACACGAGCGTTGTCAACATTCGATTTTCCACAGATTTTGCGAAAGCAGTTGAGGAAAAACAGGTAGCCGAACAGCGGGCGCAAAGGGCTGTTTATGTTGCTCAAGAAGCTGAACAACAAGCTCAAGCTGATATTAACCGCGCTCAAGGTAGGGCTGAAGCTCAAAGACTTTTGGCGGAAACTCTGAAGGCTCAAGGCGGCGATTTGGTGCTGCAAAAAGAGGCGATCGAAGCTTGGAGAAGCGGGGGCGCTCAGATGCCAAAGGTATTGGTTATGGGTAGCAATTCGAGTCGGGTTCCTTTCATTTTTAATATGAACGATATGCAGGAAGAACCCGATCGCCCAAAAGCGATCGACAATTAAAATAGCACTTACCCTCTGAACCCTTGTTTCTGGGAAAATGTTGGCTTTGCTAACCACAAATCTCGCCAGAAACCGGGTTTGCTCAGAAAGCCTGCCCAAGTCCTATGAGATTTGCCGGAGTATGCTACACTTCTGAAAGCCAAAATATAGCGACAGCTTAAAACCTTTCGCTATTAAACCAAAGTCCGCAATTAAGACGCAGACAGCACACTCATTTTAGGAAGCAAGGAGAAATTATGACCCGCGCTATTATGGAAACCGACAAAGGTACAATCAATTTAGAACTGTTCGATGCGGATGCGCCGAATACAGTGAAAAATTTTGTTGACTTGGCGGAAAAAGGTTTTTACGACGGACTATCGTTTCACAGAGTCATTCCTAACTTTATGATTCAAGGTGGCTGCCCCAAAGGCACTGGAACAGGCGGGCCCGGCTACAAAATCAAGTGTGAAATCAACTCGAACAAACATTTGGCAGGCACTTTATCGATGGCTCACGCAGGCCGCGATACTGGTGGAAGCCAATTCTTTATTTGCCATTCTCCCCAGTCTCATTTAGACGGAGTTCACACAACTTTTGGCAAAACTGAAGATATGTCTGTGGTGAATGCGATCCGCCAAGGCGACAAGATTATTTCGCTCAAAATCGAGCATTAATTTTCAGTAATGAGTGACGTTTGTAGTAAGGACTTTAGTCCTTATTGCAAACATAAATTACTCATAATTGTGTTTTACAACTCCTCAATACAGTTCATACTTGAGCAAAGTACAGGGAATCGAGCCATTGAAAACCGGAATTCGCTTCGATGTTCTGAGTCCCACCTGTTTGCCCAACTCCTTATTCCCAGTCAAAATAAACGCATTCCAACCTTTAAAACGCTGTTTGAAAATATCGCCCAACATCTTGTACAAATCTCCCAATTCGCTAGCATCTCCCAGGCGTTCTCCGTAGGGAGGATTGCAAATCAAAATACCTCTATCTGTCGGTGCTTCCAACTCGGATAACTCGGTACGAGCAAACTTGATTTTACCGGAAATACCTGCTTGTTGGGCGTTGGTGCGAGCTTGATCTAACATATCAGAATCGCGATCGCACCCGGCGATGATTTCTTTAAGTTCCGGCAATTCGCTGTTTTCAGCTTCGGCCCACAATTTATCCCACAAAGGTTCGTCAAAATCCGGCCACGTCATAAATCCAAACTTTTCTCGAAACAATCCAGGGGCAATGTTCAAGCCCTTTAAAGTCGCTTCCAGGGGCAAAGTTCCGGAACCGCACATCGGATCTAAAAATGGTAAATCTGGCGTCCATTCTGCCATCTCTAACAGGGCCGCAGCGAGGGTTTCTTTGAGCGGAGCCAGCCCCATTGCGGGGCGGTATCCCCGGCGGTGCAAACTGCCGCCGGAACTGTCTAAGCTCAAGATAGCGCGATCGCGATGGATGTGCAGGTTAATGAGTAAGTCGGGATTTTCGACATCAACATTAGAACGTTTGTTAAATTGCAGGCGCTGTTGGTCGGCGATCGCATTTTTGACCTGCAATGCTGTAAAGTGAGTGTGGTTCAACTTATCGTTGCCGCCGGTACAGTTCACGGCTAAGGTATTGTGAGGCTCTAGGTATTCGTCCCAAGGAATTTTCTGGACTTCGCGGTAGAGCTTATCTGAGTCGTAACACCGGAATTCGGCTATGGGAACTAGCACTCGAAAAATTGTTCTCGACCACAGATTCACGCGGTACAATAAAGCGCGATCGCCCGCGAAGTAAACTCCTGTAAAATCAGGCTTGATATCTTGCGCCCCTAAACTTTCTAATTCTTGGGCGGCAATGGTTTCTAAACCGCGCGCAACTGTAGCAAAATATTGATTCATTGATGATTACGAAGGAAGTTCGGCAGCGGATTTTGTAACGGATGTAACGGATGTAACGGATGTAACGGATGTAGCAGGGAAGAAACAGCTATGTCTGTATTCGTGACTTCTGGATCGTGAAGACAGGTGGTTGGGGATTGAGAATGGGTTTTTGTCGATCGCCCAAATTAGATAGTAGCTCGTTTTAATCCTAAGTCTCACAAACAACACTCTACCTTAAGGTAGATGTCTCTGTTCAAAAAGACTGATATTTTTACAACCTATTCTCAAGAGTGGATTGTCGGTTTAGCAGTACGTGCGCAAGGGCGATCGGGCTAGCCCGCGACCGCTAAATGTCTGAAATCAATAGCTAGACAGGGTTTATGCTTAATTCTCAACTGGGTTAGCAAGGGTTCTGAATTGCGATCGCCGACTACTTATTGAAAAGTATTACTAATTACTTGCGTGATTTATTGACTTCGTGCTAGGCTTCTACTCGAAGCTGAAAATGCAAGCCCTAACGTCAAAGTCTGGGAATCTTTCAGCGAAATGGGTTTCATATAACGATCGGAGGCAATTATGTCAAAGGTAATCAACGGATCTGCTCTCAAACTGTCCCGCGCTAGCAAAATCCAAGTAGAAGTCAAGGAAATTGCCAAGCACGCCACAGCTAAAAACATCTCTTCTGCACTTAATGTTGATGCCGATGGCAGCGATGTTACCAACGAGTAATAGCAGGTTTTTCGGTTAGACTTCGCATCCCCAAGCAAGAAGTAGTAGATTTTACTGTTGTCTGTCGGGAAATGTGGACTAATTGAGGGCAAGCATAAAGCATTGTCCTCAATTATTTAATTGTTCAAAATTTATTGAGAAGTTTTATCAATAGAATTTATGCGATCGATCGCGAATCTACTCAAACCATACAATCTCGAAGATTTTCTCAATAACAACTGGACAAACAAAGCAGTTGTCATTCCCAGCGAAGGGAAAAAAGACTTTACACATTTATTTTCCTGGGAAAAACTCAACTACCTGCTCAACTTTCACGAATTAAAATATCCCGACATTCGCTTAGCAGTAGCAGGAAAAGTTCTCGACGCCAGCGAAAACGTCAATCTCATAAAACAGTGCCAGTCGGGAGCAACTTTAATCATCAATCAAGTTCACAAACTCATTCCAGAAATAGCTGAATTTGCGGCAGAAATAAAAGCAGATTTAGGTTATCCAAACCAAGTAAATGCCTATTGTTCTTGGCCAGAAAAACAGGGGTTTTCTTCCCACTACGACACCCACGAAGTTTTCATATTGCAAACTGACGGAATTAAGCAGTGGTATGTATTTGCCGACACAATTAAATACCCGCTGATTGACCAAAAATCCTCCGCATTTTCGCCGCCAGAAACTCCACCATATTTAACCTGCACTTTGCATCCCGGAGATGTGCTTTACATACCGCGCGGACATTGGCATTATGCAGTTGCTTCAGATGAACCGTCGCTGCATTTAACATTAGGAATTCACGGCAAAACCGGAATTGACGTTTTAGAATGGTTGTTGGGTGAATTGCGACAACAAGAAGAGTGGCGTCAAAGTTTACCGCTGCGAATAAAATCAGATTCCATTGATGTCAGTGTAAATAATTTAATCGCTGAATTGCACCGCTACGCAAACAGTAAAAAGCTTGGAGAAGAGTACAGCAGCTACCTTGACAGTTTAGCAAAACCTGTGGCGAAATACTCTCTGCCTTATCAAGCAGGGTTCAACATTTTTCCCTACGGGATTCAAACTAAGTTTAGGATTCCCAAATTTCTGCGGGTGAGAATTAGCGAATTACCTGAGGGGTGCGGATACAAAGTTGTTGTTGGAGGTAAAGAAGTATCTCTGAAAGGAGTAACGGAGAAATTTATGGACAATCTATTCAGTACAGAATTTTTTACAGGAGAAGATGTGATGGATTGGTTGCCAGATTATGATTGGGAAATTGATGTAGTGCCACTTTTGTCTAAGTTGGTAGTTGACGGAATTATTTTTGTTGGCTAAAACTAGAGAAGGGTACTAGGTGTAATTAATGGGTTGTTTAAAAAGTAATTTATGACACATAACGAGGTAGAAAATGCCGGAGAATTTTTTTTGCGCCGATGCTTCTAAATGCGTTGAAGAGGATATTATTGGGAGTGGTACTAATTACCAAACCTATATATTGATTGAATGTTGTTTGCCTTGGGAATCAGAAGCTTTTGATTCCAAACAAGTACCCCAGAATCTCAGGGATTTGGTGGAGGAAGTAGAGCATTCTCAGCAAAAAATTAGATTTTTGTTGATAAATAGCGACCAAACTAAATGTGCTGACAAGCGCAAAGTCTTGATTTATGACAACAAAAGTCAAGGACTTTTTGATGGTTACGAAAAGCACGAATTTAACGCGAGTAATATTGAGCAAGTAGCGGGAATTGTCAAAAGCTATTTAGCTGGAGAAGTGCCGGATTGCGAAGTTGAGAATAACCCAAGTAGAGATATTTTGGTTTGTACTCACGGGAGTCATGATAGATGTTGCGCGAGATATGGCAATCCTTTTTATGCCCAAGCAACAACTTTGGTTTCGGAGTTAGGATTAAGTGATATTCGTGTTTGGAAATCTAGTCATTTTGGCGGACATCGGATGGCGCCGACTGCGATCGATTTGCGTGATGGCAGATATTACGGAAATCTCGATCGCATTTCATTTCAGTCAATCTTAACACGGACTGGCGATATTGAATGTTTGAATCAGGTTTATCGGGGTTGGGGGATTTTGCCGAACCAAATTCAGGTTTTGGAACGAGAATTCATCATCCGCTACGGGTGGGATTGGTTCAACTACAAAGTCTCAGGCTGTATTGTAGAGAAAAATCCTGAAAATGATGATTTTGTGGCTGAATTAACTTTTGAAAACGTTGATGGTACTTATGTCTATCGGGCTGAGTTGGCTAAAGATGAAGCTAAAACAGTTAGGTTGAAAGGTTCCTGCGGTGCTAAAAAAGAATCAGAGTTTGTCAAATATTTGGTGAAGTCTTCTTACTTTTACTCGAAAAAAGATGACTCAAAGTTTGTGATTTATCCGGGAATTCCGCAGCCGACATTTGTCGAGATGAGGTGAGATTGAATCTAAATCTTAGGTTGGTAGTGAGGATTGAATGTTTCGCATTTATGAGGACTGAAGTCCTCACTACGAACCTCAATCAAGAAGGACTAAAGTCCTCACTACGAACCTTATATTATGACATAAATTACAATTCTAACTGCATGAATATGTGTGGGATTCCCAGGTATTCAAAGGGATTGTCTTTTTCGACAAATCCGAGATTTTTGTAAAATTTAACGGCGTTTATCCGAGACATCAGTCTCAGCATTGTAAGATTATTTTTCTTAGCTTGTGCGATCAGTCTTTCCATCAGTTTAGTGCCGATTCCCTGGTTTTGAAATTCAGGAAGTACAGCAATATAAGAGATGCTTCCCAATTCTGGGGATAATTCTCGGAGTCTGCCCGATCCGATAATTGTGCGATCGCCCGTTGCTGCTATAATATGACAAGCACCGTTCTCGTGACTGTCCCTTTCGCTGCCTCTTTCCATGCCCAGGGGCGATCGCAAAACCAACCACCGCTGGTAAAACATATCCTCTAATTCTTGTGCGCTTTTAACTAGACGTATATCTATATTTGACATTTTTTTAAATAAATTACTGTAGGTTCGTAGTGAGGACTTTAGTCCTTCTTATTATGGAAAGAACTAAACTCCTCACGACAAATATTCGTTAGGTTCGTAGTGAGGACTTTAGTCCTTCTTATTATGGAAAGGACTAAACTCCTCACTAAAAACATTGGTTAGGTTCGTAGTAAGGACTTTAGTCCTTCTTATTATTATGGAAAGGACTAAAGTCCTCACTACAAACATTCGTTAACTGCCGGAGTCAGGCGATAATAGCAAGTTACAAGCTATCAGTAACACTGGTGAAATTAAAAGCTTTCACCCGCACTCCGGGTACTACGTTGCCACCGTAACGTTTCGCCTCGCTAACTGCATCGACATCGCGCAACATATCAGGCAAAACCTGATTGAAACGGAAATTTTTAATCGGATAAACAATCTTACCATTTTCAATCCAGAAAGTACCGTCGCGAGTCATGCCGGTTACTTCCGATGTTTTCGGATTCACGTAGTTGACATACCAAGCTCGACTGACGAAAATTCCGCGCTCGGTTTGAGCGATTAAATCTGATATACTTTGGTTGGAACCTGTCATCGCGATCGGGTAATAAGCACCTTTCGCTTCTTTGCCTTTTTGTGCCGCCCAGTAGCGGGAATAAGATAGACTTTGAGGTACGCCATTTTTGATGATTTCCAAATAGCTATTACTCAATCCGTCACCGAAGAAATTATTCGATCGCAATAAAGGATGATTCGGATCGCGCTGTACCTGCACCATAGGGCTAAAAAGTTGTTCCCCAGCGCGGTTTCCAGCGGGTTTTCCGGCTGCATCGGCGATCGACATAAACGATCGCCCTTCATCCGCCGCCCGCGCATCCATCCCCCAAACAATCCACGGTAGCAAATCCGCAAACGCAGCGCCATCAAAGATTACAGGATACACGCCCGGAGCGATGGGGCGGGGATTGCGGGATGCGATCGCGCGATCGACAACTTGTGCTGCTAATGCCGATACTGGTAGTTCATTAATACCCCAAGCCGTGCTTTCCGTCCAGCTAGAACCGTCTCCGATCCGGGCAGTATAGCCGAAATTCGCCTCTGTAGAATGGTTGCAGGCGCGGAGTCCGGTTGACGAGGCGATCGCGTATAATGACGCCTCCGTGCTCAAAGTACCGGAAGCATCAGCACCTGCCTGAGATGCGATCGCGCAAGCTTGTCGCACCAATTCTGCGCGGGCTAGAGGCGATACAGAGGCCGTTGCTTCATCAAACGCGGGCGCGGGTAAATCGTAGGTTTGAGGGGGCAGCAAGGGCATCCATTCGGGGTCTGCGGGGGCAATTCGAGCTAGTTCTTGCGATCGTTTGACGGTTTGGGCGATCGTATCTTCATCAAATTCAGTAACAGATGCAGAAGCGCTTTTATTACCGAAATAGCTAGTAACGTTGAGGCTAAAAACAGTCTTGCTAATATTTTGGCTGATTTGATTTTCCGAGAATCGGGAAAGAGATTCTTCACCAGTATAGAGACTGACAAATACTTCCTCAGCTTCCGATTGTTTGACTGCTTTTTCTACCAAAGATAAAGCTCGATCCTCACTTAAAATTGCAGGCGATGTCGTTACTATCATAAATCTCTCTTGTCTCTCTCTGTGTTCTCTGCGCCCTCTGCGGTTAAATCATTCCGAATTAAACCCTTCCCCCAATTTGAATATCTCTCACCCGCACCGGCGAACAAGCATGAGTCATTTAAATCATCCATCTCTGAATTCTCTCTCTGTGTTCTCTGCGCCCTCTGCGGTTAAATCAATCCGAATTAAACCCTGCCCCCAATTTGAATATCCCTAACCCGCACCGGTACACAAGCGTGAGTCATTTGAGCAACCTGCATCGGTTCACCTTTGCCGCACATATTAGTACCGCATTGAACCCGTTCCGAAGCAGGCCCGATCGCATCTACTTGATTCCAGAAATCAGTGCTCATCGAATGATAAGTAACATCCTTCAACATTCCCACAACCTTACCCTTTTCCACCTTCCAGAAAGCATCGCCGCCGAATTGGAAATTGCGCCGCTGTTGGTCGATCGAAAAACTACCAACACCGTCAATTAAAATCCCATCTTCCGTATCAGCAATCATGTGATCCAAAGTAGCAGTATGACTGCCACCATCCGGGCCCGGTTCCAGTCCCAAATTAGGAATTCTCACCATCGGCACGCTAGACCAACTGTCAGCGCAGGCAGAACCGTTGCTGCTGCTACGTCCGAGGCGATAAGCCGTCTCTCTATCTGTCAGATAATCAACTAAAATCCCATCCTTGACAACGTACCAATCCTGGGATTTTACGCCCTCATCATCGTAACCCATTGTACCGCGGCCGGCCGGTTGAGTGCGATCGCACTTAAAGTTCACCCAAGGCGCAGCGTATTGCAGCTTATTCAACTTATCAGTAGTAGCAAAACTCGTGCCAGCAAAGTTAGACTCATATCCGTAAACTCTGTCTAATTCCGTGGGATGTCCGACGGATTCGTGGATTGTCAGAAACAAATTTGTCGGCTTGAGAATCAGGGATTTGCAAATACCAGCCGGAACCTTCGGTGCAGCAACTTTCTCAATCGCTTCCGCCGCAACTCTGTCTATTTGACTGAGCAAATCATCGGGCTTAATGTGTTCGTAACCGATATTTAGGGGCGGGCGTTCGTAACTGCGACTTTGGGCATCGCCGCCCGCAATTGCCGTACAGCCAAAACCCGGATAGCTGCGATAGATTGTTTGTTCAATTAGCGAACCTTCTGTGGACGCAAAAACCTTGTCTTCGCGGTTTGCCTGCAAAAAAGAATAAGCTTTTTTGATGCCTTGTGAATCGTGGGCTAGCAGTCGCTCGTTGATGGTTAATAAAAGTTCGGCTTTGTCAGCGACGGGTACAGAAAACGGGTCAATTGCGATCGGAGTAATGTAAGTATCGACATATTTTTCGACAGGTACTAAACGCACCGGTTCCTTTTGAGTCAAGCGGCTACCTTTAGCGATTTCAACAGCCAAAGCAACGATTCTGGCAACCTCTGCGGGTGTTTTGCTGTGACTGGCAGCAAAGCCCCAAGCACCGTCTAGCAACACTCGCACGCCAAAACCGGAACTTACATTATCGGAGATATTGCTTAAAGATCGATCGCGCGCGTACAAACTTTGTCGCCGGTAAGTGCAAAAACGCACGTCTCCGTATTCGCATCCAGATTTCCGAATCAAATCTACGGCTAAATTTGCCAACTCCTCAGCAGAAACTTTTGCGGTTAACAGTACCATAGTTATTCGTCATTCCTCGTTGGTTATCAATCATTATATAGCAATACTAAATGATTGATGAAGATTTGTAGGGGTAGTGCCCCCGTGCCTACCCCCTATCTATTGGGGCAACCAGGTTCTTAAATAACCCCCACAAGAATTATGAAAATGATTTAGGATTGCTATAGCAATCCTAAATCATTTTCTAGCTCGGGAGATTCTGAAATCCTTGCTATCAAATGAGTCTAGCAAGACGAGGGGTAGTCGTACCTTGAAAATCAGATAGGATTGCTATATAGCGTTACTATCTAAGTCTTTTCCTCACCAACACCGCAACACCCAGCATTAACAAGCCAAATACCAAGCCAAAAAGCAGACTCCACAGAATTGTCGCAGCAAAGGGATGCAGCGGGAGAGAAGAATCCAGTCGCCATTGAATCGGTGTCTCCTTCAGGAGAGGATAGGCGGCGGAGAAGATTTGGCCGCCCCCGATCGCAGTTCCGACAAAAAATATGATATTCTCAAGTTGGCGATCGCGCTTTTTCTCTTTTTCTTCAATTTGCTTGTCGAGCGTTATTTGAGCTTTATCGCGTTCTTTCTGTTCGGCTTCCTTTTGCTGGTATAATGCTATTTGTTCGCGATCGCGCTGACGTTCTCTCTCTTCCTTTTCGCGATCGAATTCCACCTGTTCAATTTCCACCATTCCCCGCAGAGTAGATATCGACTGCTGGAACAAATCTTGACTAGCAATCAGATAATTCAAATCAATTTCAATTTGCCGCTGATACTTACCCTCAGCCAAATCCAGAAACTTCTGCCAAAAATCCAGATTATCCCCTGGGATGGACAAACCTCTAATCTTTGTCAGCACATCACCATAATTTTCAGCATTAGTATCAATGGTATTTCTAAATTCCTGCAAATAGCGCACTTGGTGAGAACAAGCCAACATTTTAGTCCGAACTTCCGCCAGCAAATCCTTCAAATTCCGCAACTTAACTTGTCTATCTTGTTCCCTTTCGATTGCAGCGAATTTCGGCATCTCCTTCTCTAACTCGCCCACAATTTGCTGTGCTTTGCGATAGCTTTTCCGAGCTGCACCATACACAAATAAAATTTTAGCACGATAACACAGCAGATTTATCAAATAAAGATTAAACGCTGAGGTTATGAATTTCTGAGTTTCAGGATTCTCTTGCAACCATACTAGAATGTGACACCGTTGAGGCGCATCATCTTCACGGCTGTCATACTCAAAAATCGGACTCCCGAATAATATTCCTTCCCTACGAAACTCTGGTGATGCTTGTTGTTGATTGTTAACAAACGCTGTAACGCATTCGTCAGCTAGCTTGCGACGAGTATCAAAAACTGCTGGTGTGGCGTACAACAATAAAGTTTGTCCCAGCGACGATTTAATTGCCTTTGGTAACAAACAACCTTGGGCATTTAATTGATTTAAATCCGATACTTTAATTGTCGCATTATAATAAAATGCTAAATCTGCGGTGTAGATATCGTGAATTTGTAGGGCAGAGATTGAACCAAAAAGTTTTGGCAAATCTGGCTGAGTTATTCGTTGAAACTTCAGAGCTTTTCCACTATTAGCAATCAGCAATTTGCCATTATTAGGGTTTTCTTGTTCGCCTTCGGGATAATACTGTTTGTCTTTGTAGCAAATTAGCTTGTCTCTGAGGGATTTTAGTTCGTCGATGTTAAATTTTGTGCCAACATTATCTGCTAGGTTTTCCCACAGTGATTGAGCATTTTTGGCTACTGCATCGCAACCTTCATCACCATCATTCCGCAGGTGGAAAGGATAGAGGGTAATGTTGGGATTTTTAATTTTAGGTTGTTCCTGCATAATCAAACCTTGTGGAATATATCGACTAACATCATATCCAGTTAAATAAACCGAATTCCTGTAGCGGCGGGTTCGCCAACATAATCGCCCCAAACAAACAATCTCGAAAACCCGCCCCAACCCAACAAACAATCATCATGTACATTTAACATCATATCCAGTTAAATAAACCGAATTCCCGTAGGGGCGGGTTCGCCAACATAATCGCCTTAAACAAACAATCTCGAAAACCCGCCCCAACCCAACCAACAATAATTATGTACATTTAATATCATATCCAGTTAAATAAACCGAATTCCTGTAGGGGCGGGTTCGCCAACATAATCGCCCCAAACAAACAATCTCGAAAACCCGCCCCAACCCAACCAACAATAATTATGTACATTTCCGAATTAAATCCAAATTTCCTTCATGCAGGTTATTGGTGTGGTGGGGGCGGGTTTATTTAGATTGTTTATCATCGTTATATATTGTTGGTGAACCCGCCCCTACGGGATTTATGTTGGATTATCAACTGATTCCGTGCCCAAAGTATCCATTTCATCCGCCACAGAATCCCCAGACAAACCCAATCGAATCTGATTTTCCTTCAACGTCTCATAAAACTCCCTCACCACTTCCTCCGGCGCATCACTATCAGTCCCCCCCGCACCCATTTGATAAATCTCATTCTCCAAATTCTCTTCAATTTGAGACCGAGTTTCGCACCAATCCTTGATTCTTTCAGCAATCGCATTCACATTATCCATCGCACCAACATCAATCGCGGATAATTCTGCCACAAATTGCGGTTCGGATATTTTCAATAACTGACTAAAAGCCGCCACAATTTCTTCAGGTTTCGCATCATCGGGAAGTGACATTTTGAGACTCCTTAAATCTATTTTTTCAGTTGACAGCGGTAAAGTTTCGGTTTCGCCAATTAGCGTAAATGCAGCCCAAGCTATGGGACTCGGAAATCGAGCTTTTGTGGTTAGCATAGCACACCGCAAGGCCGCTGCTCGATCGCCTCCCCGTGCTAAATTTTGGTAGAATTCAGTCATTAGCAACTTGGCTGAAATCACTCCCATATTCCACAGCGAAACTATGATGCTGGGGACTCCGGCGAGGATGAAGCAGCGCGACAATCCGATGACTCCATCTCCCGTAATTTTACCGCGCCCGGTGCTGCACGCGCTCAATACTACGAGTTCCGAATCGAGTTTTAATTGCAGGATATCCACGGCATGAATTGCGCCGTCGTCGTCTCCCGATGGTGCTAAAATTATCGCGCCGGGAATGCCAGAACCTTGGAAATCGTCGAGGAGTCCGTGGGCGGATAAATGGACGATGCGGGTGTTGAGCATCCTGTCTAAAATGGCGACTTTTGTGGCATTATCTCCGCTAATTGCTTGGGTTCCTAATGTTGCGGCAATGGCTTCGGCGGCTTCTTTTGCCCTATCAAGTTGTTCGAGTTTGTAGGGCTTTTCTTTAAATTTTGGGGCAATGGTTGGATCGCCGACAATTAGGGCGGCTTGTCTCAATCCTCGGACTCGGTTTTGATGTTCGCGGGTGAGTTCTAATACTTGGATGGATGGGCTGGTGAGGATGGTATGGTATTCGATTAGGTAGCGGTTGTTGCTATCTTGCAGGGCGGCGAAGGGAAGTAAAAATAAGTCGTAGTGGGGGACGAAGATGATGGAGGAATTGGCATCGGTGGGGAGTAAGTCGATGATGGGTTCGATCAGGATTTGATGGAGGAGTTGCAGTAGGGGAAAGCGGCCTGTTTCGTCTCGTTTGTACTGGGATTCTAGCTGAATTTTGTTGCCTGCGTCGTCGATTTCTTCGGTGCCGATGGAGATGCGGGTTTGGAGGATGATTTGTTTGAGGGTTTGGTTTTGTTGGTTGAGGGGTTCGAGGTTGGCGGCACGATGGGTGATGTTGCCGTTTGGTTGGATTACCCAGATGTAAATGATGTCTGATTCAACAATTGAATATTCAACTATTGTGGAGTTTCTGTCGCGGGCGATTTCTTGGATTTTGGGAATTGATAATTTATTTGTTTGGTCATTTGCTGGTAAATCGTTTGTTAATAGGGTTTGTTGTAATAATTCGACGAAGGCACGGGTGCGAGACATTTCGGATATTTCTAGGGCTTCGTTAAATTGCGATCGGGCAACTAGGACTTGTTGCAGACCGCGATAGGTAGATAGTTGGGTTTCAAAAATTGATCTTTTATGTTCATTATTGACTAACTCAAAACGCATATTTTCCCAAACTTTTATGGCATCGCGAAGTTTTTCTTCTGCTTCTGGGAGTTTGTTATTTTTGAAAAGAATTCCACCTATATTGGTTAGGGAAGCGGCTTCTGTTTGGCGACGACCTATTTCGCGTGAAATCTTGAGAGACTCCTGATGACATTTAATTGCCTTTTGGTCTTGCCCTAGGGATTGGTAAGCTAAGCCCAAATTAGTGAGCGAATTAGCTTCTTGTTCGCGATATCCGATTTTATGTGAAATCTTAAAAGACTGCTGATGACATTTAATTGCGTTCTCATATTGCCCTAGGGAATTATAACAATTACCTAAAACGGCCAGGGAAGTGGCTTCTCCTTGGCGAAATCCGATTTCCCGCGAAATCTTGAAAGACTGCTGATTAAATTTGATCGATTTGTGATATTGCCCTAGGGAATGGTAAGAAAGGCCCAAACTATTGAGCGAATTAGCTTCTTGTTCGCGATATCCGATTTGATGTGAAATCTTGAAAGACTGCTGATGACACTTAATTGCTTTGTAATATTGCCCTAGTGAATGGTAAGAAATGCCCAAATTGCCAATAGAATTAGCTTCTTGTTTGCGATATCCGATTTGATGTGAAATCTTGAAAGACTGCTGATGACACTTAATTGCCTTGTGATATTCCCCTAGACAATCGTAAGCATTTCCCAAATTGCCAATAGAATTAGCTTCTTGTTCGCGATCTCCGGTTTCCCGTGAAATATTGAAAGACTGCTGATGAAATTTGATCGATTTGTGATATTGCCCTAGGGATTGGTAAGCATTGCCCAAATTGCCGAAGCAGGCGGCTTCTTTTTTGCGAAATTTAAGTTTCCCTGAAATCTGTAAAGACTGTTCATGACACTCGATCGCTTTGTGATATTGCCCTAGGGATTGGTAAGCATTGCCCAAACCGCAGAAGGAATCGACTTCACCTCCACGATCACCTATTTCGTTGTTAATATCTAAAGACTGTTCGTGACACTCGATCGCTTGCTGAAATTGGCCTAGGGAATCGTAAGCATTGCCCAAAAGGTGGAGGGAAACAGCTTCTACCCGGCGATCTCCGATTTCCCGATAGATAGTTAATGCCTGTTCCCAAGACTGCAAAGATTCTCGAAATTGACTGATATTATACTGCTGAATTCCTTGTTCTAATAGTCTGTATGCTTCCGCATCTTGGGGGTAGTCTATCATCCAACCCACTCTCTGTGCAAAACTCATCAACCGATTAGCGTTACTTAGTTCGCCTTGTTCTTCGAGATTAACTGCCTCTTCTAGCATTGCCGCCACCAAGCCATCATCCAGCAATTCCGGGTGAGTTTTCAATATCTGGGCTTCATCGCCGCTGGGACTATTTAGCAGTTGATTTATCAGGTTGAGATAGGCTTGTTGGCGATCTGAATTCATGGCGATTTGGGATTTGGGATGGTTCGCTCTATTAATTTATTATCGGTGAAACTCATCTGTTTGGGGCGGGGGATGCCAAGTTTTTTTCGCATGGATGCGCGGGGTGGCGAGAAACCGGGTTTTTTCGAGAATAGTTGGTTACAGTCGGAGATATTGCCAAAAACCCGGTTTCTGAGATTTTGGGTGTGGTGAGAAACCGGGTTTTTTCCGATGATATCGATACACAGTCTAAAAACTGCGAAAAACCTGGTTTCTTTGATTTATGTCGTAGTCTTGGATGTGCGGGGTGGCTAGAAACCGGGTTTTTTTCGAGAATCCTTCGTTACAGTCGGAGATTTGGCCAAAAACCCGGTTTCTGAGATTTTGGGTGGAGGCAGAAACCGGGTTTTTTGCGAGGATATCGATACACAGCCTAAATACTGCGAAAAACCCGGTTTCTTTGGTTTTTGTCGTAGTCTTGGACTTGTGGGGTGGCGAGAAACCGGGTTTTTTCCAGAATAGTCGATCGCAGTCGGAGATTTGGTCAAAAACCCGGTTTCTGAGATTTTGGGTGGAGGCAGAAACCGGGTTTTTTGCGAGGATATCGATACACCACCTAAAAACTACGAAAAACCCGGTTTCTTTGGTTTTTGTCGTAGTCTTGGACTTGTGGTGTGGCGAGAAACCGGGTTTTTTCCAGAATCCTTGGTTACAGTCGGAGATTTGGTCAAAAACCCGGTTTCTGAGATTTTGGGTGGAGGCAGAAACCGGGTTTTTTTCCAAAATGTCGATACACAGCCGAAAAACTGCGAAAAACCCGGTTTCTTTGGTTTTTGTCGCAGTCACTGCTTCGCACCTTCGCGGTTCGTTAAATATATATTCTTTGCTAATTCACGATCGCACTAACCGACTCATGCTGCAACAAACCAGTCAGCATCTTCACGGGCCGCCCGTCATAGGGCCACGCAAAAGCATGGCGGAAAGCAGCATCTTGACAGGCTTGTAACTGCCGAAAATCAATAATATCCAGAGTCAACAAATTCTCGTACTCAAAAGGCAGTCGCACGTTGTGCAATCCCGCGTTGTCGGTGCAAATGGCAATATCGACACCAGCCTCAAAACATCGATCGAATACAACCTTCAATTCCTGCATATCCTGCAAGGTTCCCGTTTTCAGATAGGTAGTAGGGCAAACCTCCAAGCATTGACCTCTACGCGCCACCTCTGGCAACAGTTCGGGATATTTTAACGGAATTTGAATCCCGTGACCGATTCGCATCAGATAGGGCAAAAGTTCGGGATAACAGCCTGATGTAGTTTCGTAGAGATGGCCGGTTGTCTTAATGCCGATCGACCTCGCATACTGGTACAATCCGACAAACTCGTCCAGGCGATCGCCAATAGCAGCATCACCGCCCGCAAGATCGATCGCACAAACATATTCTCCCATTTGTGCCGCCAAATCGACGATCGCCCGATTCACCTCATAGGGTAAGCGCGAGTGCATACACAAAATTTGGCTAGTTACAATCGGACAATCACTAATTTGACTTGCCTTACCCACAACCTGTACAATTTCTGCCATCAAATCAATGCGTTTCGACCGATCCAAATGCTCGGGAGTCCGCAAATAAGGAGTATAGCGCAACTCCAAATAAGCCAGATTTTCAAATACGTAAGCGCCCCGCATCAACCGATAGATAAAATAAGGCAAAGTCTCAACAGTTTGCACGCTTTCCACCAGCGTGTGCAGTTCCAAATACTCGTCGAGAGTATTGCGGGGACGAGTGTAAAACTCCTCAAAAGCCGAATATTGTTGAAAGCGATCGACCATTTGAGCATTATGGCGATCGAAATACCGCCACAAAATTCGAGGAACCACAGAACCGCCTAAATGTCGGTGCAACTCAGCGTGTAAAGTCATGGGATTTTAGATTTGAGATTTTGGATTGAAGAATTGAAAGGATTGAGGAATTGAAGGATTAAAAGATTGAAGGATTTGTAATTTAGTTCTGGGCGCATCGGTGCCCAGAAATCGGTCTTTCCCAAATACTAGCCAATAACCTCAAGCAGGTAAACTGTTCCAAATTTAAGCTGCACATTGGATTCCCATAAAAACCAATCACATTCTCTCCCATCTCCCCCTCTCCCCCTCTCCTCGGATCATCCTGAGAGTCTTTTCTTGAGAGCAATACAGCCTCACTTCTCTAAATTGTAACAAAAATTAATTTGACATCCGGGACGCATTCGTACATAATCGGAGTTTGTGTCAACCTGAACTGAACGCGAGAAACCCTTGGCTAACGTAGTTGTGATCGGCGCCCAGTGGGGCGATGAAGGAAAAGGCAAAATTACCGATTTGCTCAGCAAATCCGCAGATATCGTTGTCCGCTACCAAGGGGGCGTCAACGCCGGTCACACGGTGGTAGTCAACGATCAGACTTTCAAGCTGCACTTAATTCCGTCCGGGATTCTCTACCCTGAGACAAAGTGTATCATCGGCTGCGGAACGGTAATCGACCCTAAAGTTTTAATTGCAGAATTAGATCAGTTAGAAAAACTGAATGTTTCGACTGCCTCGCTGATGATTTCAGAGACTGCTCACGTCACGATGCCCTATCACAGATTAATTGATGTAGCATCGGAAGAGCAGCGCGGAAATTATAAAATCGGCACGACGGGACGCGGCATTGGCCCGACTTACGCCGACAAATCCGAACGCACGGGCATTCGGATGCTCGATTTAATGGACTTGGAAGGTTTGCAAGAACAACTGGAATGGACGATCGAGCATAAAAATGTCATTCTGGAAAAACTCTACAATTTGCCGCCTCTAAATCCGCAAGAGGTAATTGATGAATATCGAGTTTATGCCGATCGTTTGCGGCCGCACGTAGTAGACAGTTCCCTAAAGATTTATGAGGGACTTCACAAGCGGAAAAATATTCTGTTTGAAGGCGCCCAAGGCACTTTATTAGACTTAGATCACGGTACTTATCCTTACGTTACTTCCAGCAATCCGATCGCTGGCGGCGCTTGTGTGGGAACGGGTGTCGGGCCAACAGCGATCGATCGCGTAATTGGCGTCGCCAAAGCCTACACAACCCGCGTCGGAGAAGGCCCATTCCCTACCGAAATGGTCGATGGAATTGGCGCAGTTTTGGGCGAGAGAGGAGCAGAATTCGGCACCACCACCGGCCGGAAACGGCGCTGCGGCTGGTTCGACGCAGTAATCGGCCGCTACGCAGTCCGCATCAACGGCCTTGACTGTCTCGCTGTTACCAAACTAGATGTTTTGGATGAATTAGAAGAAATCAAAGTTTGCGTTGCTTACGAAATTGACGGCGAACGTTGCATCGATTTCCCCAAAAGTTCGCGGATATTTGCTCGCTGCAAACCCATTTATGAAACCCTTCCCGGTTGGAAGCAGTCCACCGAAGAGTGCCGCAATTTGGAAGATTTGCCGTCACAAGCTTTGGATTATCTGAAGTTTTTGGCAGATTTGATGGAAGTGCCGATCGCCATTGTATCTCTCGGAGCCGGCCGCGACCAAACTATTATCGTAGAAGACCCGATTCACGGCCCGAAACGCGGATTGTTGTCGGCCGACGGCACGGCTGTAGCAGCATCAGCTTAACGTTATCATAGAAGAAACGGAGGACATGGCAGTACCGTTTCCCTATCCCGATTAATTGTAGGGAAACGGCAGCGTCCATAGGTGTCAACAACCAGGTCAAACGCAGTCAGAGACTATTGTTTGACTATTAAATCTCGATCCCCCCTAGCCAATGAGGGCGGGCACGGGGGCACCGCCCCTACAAGGGGGGGACAGGAATCTTTTCAAAGTCCCCCTTCTTAAGGGGGATTTAGGGGGATCTAGACTTAGGTAAAAGCTAGAGATACCAAGGATTCTCGGCCTAAGTTGACACTTATGGACAGCGTTACGTCCTGATTGTGGCTAATATTAATTCTGATGCTACCGGATTTAATATTAAACAAGGAAGGTAACGAGTGTTTAGATGTTTAGTAGCAGGAGTAATCCCAATGCTAGATATTAGCTTCTATACCACAAATGGAACGGAATCGGAAACGGTAGATGTAGAAGAAACCTTTTACGAGTGGTTAGCAAAATCAGCATTTTCCAAAATAGGTGGTGCATCAATCGACACCGAGATTTACCTAGATGAAGAAAATGTAATTCTGCCTCTAGTAGAATTAAATCAAGAGATTCGCCAGCAGTTCAAGAAAATTTTTAGCGAAGCAATTATTAGTGAAAGCGATGTAGTTCTGACTAAGCTTGGTGATTCCCCTTCCAAAGAAGAGTATCAAGCAGGAACATATCGTCTCAGAAAAATGCTGGAATTGCTGAAGTGCGTGGAAAACGAAAATGATCAATACCTCCAGCGCATTTAATCTCGAGTTACGCAACTAGCCCAATTAGTAGGGTGCGTCAGTTGATAACACGTAAATTTTTCGTCATAAACTTAATACTGACGCACCCTACAAGCTTCTTCCTTCTTCCTTCTGCTATAAGTTCGATCGCACTACCACAATTCTGGTAAAATGTGAAAACAATCAACAGAAAGTCACAAAATGGAACTCGCAGTAGAATGTCAAAAGCGGGCAGAAGGCAGCAAACCTAACGCCCTCCGCCGCTCCGGATTGATTCCCGCCGTCCTCTACGGGCACAAAGGCTCTGAATCCATTTCCCTTACCGTCAAAGCCAAAACAGTTGAAACCCTGCTCAAAAAACACGCAGTCAACAACACCCTCATCGATCTCAGCATTCCTGAACTCTCTTGGAGCGGAAAAACATTGCTCAGAGAAGTTCAAGTTCATCCTTGGAAAGGTTTTCCTTACCACCTGAGCTTTTTCTCCGTAGCAACTCAAGACAACCTGGAAGTTGAAGTGTCTTTGCATTTCGTCGGCGAATCTGTGGGCGTCAAGTTAGAAGGCGGTATGTTAGAAACTGTGCTGACGCAAATCGCAGTTAAGTGCAAACCTGATAGCATTCCTGATGCAATTGAAGTAGATATTTCTAATTTGAAGGTAGGCGATGCGCTGCACATTCACGAATTAGTTTTACCTGCGGGAGCAGAAGCTCTGGGCGATCCAACTCAGGTGGTAGTTACCGTGCTGGGAACTAAAGCCAGCCCTGAAGAAGCAGCAGAAGAAGCAGCAGCCGCCGCAGCTTGATCGGTAATTGATAAGATTTGCTAACTAATAGTTGACATTGAGGCGATCGCTTTCTCCAAAAAGGGCGATCGTTTTTTGCAAAAAAGCAGTTATGGTTTTTGGGCGATCGCACTTTGCTATACTCAGCCTTGAATCTGCTGTCGCACCCATTGACGAAAATCTATCTCTGCGGCAACTTCATCAATGAAAGCTGCTTCTAGAAATTCGTATAAATCCGTTTTTTCAATAATCGGAAAAGTCGGAGATCGATCGCACTCGACATAAGCCCCATCGACTAATTGCAGAATCCGCCATACCCGCCCGTTAAACCGCCAAAACTCAGGCACTCCCATACTCGCATAGAGTGTATTTTTATTGAGATCCGTATGGGTAATATCCACTTCCACAACTAAATCCGGGGCAGGATCGACATTCAAATTAACCGGGCGATCGGCAACTAAGGCATAATTCTGGATATAGTACCCATTGTCGGGTTCGGCGCTCTTGAGTAAGTCTTCGCGATCGAGCGTAGTCGAGCCCATCGTCTTCATTTTCATGCCCATTTCAACCACAAGGACTCTAATAAAGAGTTCAATCAAGCGAGCAGAGCGTTCGTGTCCTTCGAGGGGCATGGTGATTTCTAATACTCCGTTATCGTAGGTAAAACGGGCGCGGGTGCGCTCCGCCAGCAAACTTTGAATTTGCTTAAAGGCTTGCCAATCGAGGTCGTGAAAGGTGAGGCGCTTTTCTCCGACAAGTTGAGGTGGTGGCTCTAACAACATCAAAATTACCGCAATTTAAGCCAAAGTTGACAGAACATTTACTGTTAATTATTGTAATATATTTCTTCAATAAGTCTTGTGGTGCAGGCATCCTGAGTGCGATCGCTAGCTGTTCAACCGTTGGCTGGCGCGTGCAAGGCAACTAGAGAGGCGGTTGAAACCGCCCATTTAGCAGCGACATTAAAAAAAAATCCCAGCCACCGGCTTCTTTCCAGCGCCGGAGTCAAAAAAATTAAGACTTAGGGGAACAAGCCTGCTACTGTTAGTGTCAAACGCAAGTATAATTATTTAACGTTTCGACTACCCTATTTAATTGCTGCCTCAGTCGCCACCGCCCCTATGCCATCAACAGTCAATACAGAATCAACAGCGGTTCAATTTAACCAACAGGGAGAAATATACTTATCCCAACGGAAATTAGCAGAAGCGATCGCCTCCTGCGAGCAAGCTTTAAAGATTGACCCCAATTTTGCACCGGCTTACAAAACTTTGGGCAATGTGCTGCAAGCTCAAGGCAGGATGGAAGAGGCGCGGCACTGGTACGCTAAAGCTATTGAAATTGCACCGAATTTTGCGGAAGTATACGCGAATTTGGGCAGCATTGGCGCGCAGCAGGAAAAATGGTCGGAGGCGATCGAGTTTTACCAAAAGGCGATCGCGCTTAAGCCTAATTTTGCCGGAGTATACCGGAATTTAGCCAAAGTATTCGGACAAATTGGCAAACCGGCAGAAGCTCAGGAATGCTGGTATCACGCATTTAGTTTGGAACCGGAAAAAGCATCCCCGGCAGAACATTTAAGTATGGGTGATGCTTTCTTTCGGCAAGAAAAGTTCCCGGAGGCGATCGGCTGTTACGATCGCGCCATAAAATTAAATCCTAATCTACCTCAAGCTTACCAAAACTTGGGCGAAGCCCTGAAAAAAGAAGGCAAGTTACAGGAAGCGACAGTATATTATCGTAAAGCTATTGAACTGAACGCAGCTAATGCTAGAAACGGCAGCGAGGGAGAGCAAACTTTGGCGGGTGCAACAGCGACAAACGGTGCAGCAGTTAAACAGCAACCCGCAGCAGCACCAGCCAAGCCGGTAGTCAAGCCGGCAGTACAGCAAGCAGTTAATTCTACAATTAATATAGAAGATCCAGAAGCATACAAAATATTGGCTGAAGGCTATTTTGCTCAGGGCAAATTGGAACAGGCAATTTCTGCTTGCAAAAAAGCTTTACAAATTAAGCCGGAAGCGCCACTTTACAAAATGCTCGGCAACGCCCTGCAAGCCGGTGGCAAAATTGATGAAGCTAAAAGTTGCTATGTCAAAGCAATCGAAATTAACCCGAATTTTGCAGAAGCCTACGCTAATTACGGCAGCATTTGCGCGCAGCAAGAACAGTGGCAGCAAGCGGTTTCTGCCTACGAAAAGGCGATCGCCCTGAAACCGGATTTTGCTGGTGCTTTGCGAAATTTTGGGAAACTTTTGGCGCAGTTAGGCAAGTCGGAGGCGGCAGCAGAAGCCTGGTATCGAGCATTTGCGATCGACCCGAAGTCGGGCACTGCTGAGGAACACGAGAATTTAGCCAAAACTTTGATCGAGCAAGGTAAGGTTGAGCAAGGAATTGAATGTTATCGGCGCGCAGTTGAGTTAAACCCAAATGCTGGCGCAGCTTATCACGAATTGGGCGAACTTCTGAAGGGTCAAGAACAGTGGGAAGCGGCAGTAGATGCTTACACCAATGCAATTAAAATCAATCCCGAACTTTCTTGGTCTCACAACAATTTAGCTGAGTCTCTAGTTAAATTGGAACGGTGGGAAGAAGCGATAAATGCTTACCGTTCGGCGATCGAATTAAATCCAGATTTTAGCTGGTCTCACAACAATTTAGCAGATGTGCTGCTGAAGTTGGAACGCTGGGAAGAAGCTGTAGAGGCTTACAGCAAAGCAACAGTATTAAATCCAGATTTCAGTTGGTCGCACAACTATTTAGCAGACGCGCTCATTAAACTGGAAAGGTGGGAAGAGGCTATTTCGGCTTACCAAAAGTCGATCGAACTAAATCCCGATCATTTCTGGGCCCACAACAATTTAGCCGAAGCGCTGGTGAATTTGGAACGCTGGGATGAGGCGGTAGTTGCGTACCGGCGCGCTAACGAACTGAATCCGAGTTTCTTCTGGTCGCATAGCAAATTGGGCGACGCGCTGCTAGAAATGGAAAGGTGGGACGAGGCGATCGCAGTTTACCGCCGTGCAGCCGAGTTAAATCGGGATTTTCCGTGGACTTATTACAACATGGGGACGGCTTTTGAGAAGCTGGAACGGTGGGATGAGTCGATCGTTGCTTACCGCTGTGCTGTCGAAATTCAGCCGGATTTGCCGTGGATTTCGCAAAAGTTGGCTGATGCTTTGAGAATGCGATCGCAGTCGGACTTGCAGGATGCGATGCGTTTGTACCAGCGCGCGATTCAGGAAAATGCTGACGATTTGCAGTTGTATCACAAGGCGCTGGAGATTGCACCTAATGATGCTGACCTTTATGTGGGTTTGGCTGATGCTTTGGTGCGGCATGGTTGGGTTGATGGGGCGATCGTATTTTATCAGATGGCTTTGCAGGTTCGGCCTGATGACGAGGCTATTTCTGGGCTGTTAGATGAAGTATTAAAAAAAAAGGGGGTAGTTAAGGGGGGGACAAAAACGGGTCGCCCTGTTAACGGACATTCGCGAAGTGCGATCGAAGATACACCCGGAGTAGCTGCGGAGTACCACGAATTAGGAGAGTCTCTACAACAAGAAGGTAAATTTACTGAAGCTATTTCCGCCTACCGCAAAGCAATTGCAATTAATCCCAATTACTTTGGAACTCACCACAATTTAGGTGATGTCCTGAAATGGATGGGTAAAATTGATGAGTCTATTAAGAGTTATCAGAAATCAACAGAAGTGAATCCAAATTTTGTGTGGTCGCACCACAACTTAGCAGATTTATTTCAACAAGAAGGTCGGCTAGATGAAGCTGTTGCTGCTTATCGGAAAGCGATCGCTCTCGATCCTGAATTTGGTTGGTCGTACCACAATTTAGCAAAAACTTTAGCTAAACAAAACAAGCTTTCCGAAGCTCTAGAAGCTTATCAAACCGCTAGCAAACTCGATCCGAAACTTTTTGGTTTGGATTATCAAAACCTACGAGATTCGCTATTCCTCGGTCAAGATCCAGCTTACACAAAGTGGCGCGCCAAGCACAGTCCCAGAGAATCTGATTTGCGGAAGATGGCGGAAACACTAGAAATCTTTAGCTACAAACCGCTGATTAGCATTGTCATGCCCGCGTACAACACGCCAGAGAATTATCTCAGGGAAGCTCTAGACTCGGTTCTCAATCAAATATATCCCTACTGGGAACTGTGCATTGCTGATGACTTATCAACTGCGCCCCATGTCAAACGGATTTTGCAAGAGTACGCAGCTAAAGATAGTCGCATAAAAGTAGTTTATCGAACCAAAAACGGTCACATTTCTCACTGTTCCAATTCAGCTTTGGAATTGGCGACGGGTGAATTTATATCTCTATTAGACCACGACGATACGCTGCCACCCGAGGCTTTGTATGAAGTGGTGCTGCTGCTGAACCGCCACCCGGAAGCAGACATGATTTATTCGGATGAAGATAAAATCTACGAAGACAAAGAACTAATAAATCCTTTCTTCAAGGCAGAATGGAGCCCGGATTCATTTTTGTCTCGGATGTACACCTGCCATCTGGGAACTTACAGAAAAAACTTAATTGATGAAATCGGCGGTTTTAGACCGGGTTTTGAGGGAGCTCAAGATTACGATTTGGTTCTGAGGTTTACCGAAAAAACTGACAAAATCTTTCACATCCCTAAAATTCTTTACCACTGGAGAATGCACGCAGGTTCGGCTGCTGGCGGTGTAGACGCTAAACCCTATGCCTATGATGCAGGGCAAAAAGCTTTACAAGAGGCGATCGAACGTAGGGGCGAACCAGGTAAAATTGAAGGCGTTCCCTACTTTTTGGGACACTTTATTGCACGGTATACAATCGCTGATTACAAGCGGGTGAGCATCATTATTCCCACACGGGATTTAGGCGATGTCTTGGACAATTGCTTGGAGTCTATCTTCAGTAAGAGCGTCTACCCCAACTACGAAGTTATCGTCATCGACAACGGCAGTCAAGAGAAACACACGGCGGAAATTCTGACTAAATGGACAGCTAAGGAATCAGCGAGGTTTAAAAGTTACCGCCTCGATATTCCGTTCAATTTCTCCAAGATTAATAACTACGCTGCTAGCAAAGCGGAAGGAGATTACTTGCTGTTTTTGAATAACGATACAGAGGTAATTACTCCCGATTGGATTGACGGGATGGTGGAACAAGCTCAAAGAAGCTCGATCGGGGCTGTGGGCAATTTGCTGATATATTCGGATAACAAGATTCAACACGCGGGAGTGGTGATGGGACTTGGTGGCGGTGTGGCTGGTCACAGTTACTATCATATGCCGCGATCGATTCCTGGCTATTTTGGAAATGTGGTAGGCATGAACAATGTTTCAGCGGTAACTGCTGCTTGTTTGATGTGCCGCCGCGAAGTATTTGAGAGCATTGGAGGATTTGACGAAGAGCTGACTGTGGCTTACAATGATGTGGATTTGTGTTTGAAAATGCTAGAGAAAGGGTATCGAAATATTTACCTGCCTCATGTAGTTCTCTATCACCACGAATCTAAAAGCCGGGGTTACGAGGACTCACCTGAAAAGAAAGCTCGGCTGAATAAGGAGTCGAAGCTGATTGAAAGCAGGTGGCAAAAGTATATTGACAATGACCCTTACTACAGCCCCCATTTAACTAGAGCGTGTCAAGACAGCGGTATTAGATTGGAGGACGAAAATTGGCGGCCGACAAATTAGGAACATCCCTGGGAGGGGTAGATGGGTAGGCACGGGCCACTACCCCTACAAATCAATAACCTGTAGGGGCGGTGGATGGTGCGTGCCCGCCCTGGATACGGGGGGAATCGCAAGGCCTGTAGGGGCGGTACCCCCGTGCCCGCCCTAGATACCGGGGGAATCGCAAGGCCTGTAGGGGCGGGTTCACCGATAGCTTCAAGGGATAACCAAAAACTAAAAAACCCGCCCCCACCCCCATGCGATAACCCTGAAGATTGACATTAGTACAATCTACCGATCGACTAAACTAAAAAAATTAAATCTACGGTACAAAATTATGAATAGCTCATTACAAGTGAACGAAGAAACGGCTTCTAATTATTTTCACAAAGGCAACCTCCTAAAACAGTCTGACAAACTACAGGAAGCCGCCGCCGCCTACCAGCGTTGTACTGAAATTAACCCAGATTTTTCCTGGTATCACCACAATTTGGGTGAAGTTTTGGTGAAATTGGGGCAGTGGGATGCGGCGGAGAAAAGTTACCGCAGGGCTTGCGAACTTAACCCGAATTCGGCTTGGTCTTCGCACAATTTCGGGGAGGTTTTGCAACATCAGGGCAATATCAATGAGGCTGTGGCTGCCTATCGGAAAGCTGTGGAACTCTATCCAGATTTTTACGAATTTCATAACAGTTTAGGTCAAGCTTTGTGCTTGCAAGGTCAACTGGATGAATCTGTAAGTTGTTTGCGTCAGGCGATCGAACTTGACTCAGAATCGGCTTTGCCTTACCAAAATTTGTGGGAGGCTTTGGCAAGACAAGGACGGGTTGATGAAGGGATGGATTGCTTGCGAAGGGCGATCGAACTCAATCCGGGTGAGGGAGATTTGTACCTGAAGTTGGCAGAGGCTTTGCAGGGTAAGAACGAATTAGCCGAAGCCGTGGGTTATTACCGAAAGGCGATTCAGTTGAAGCCTGATTTTCACTGGCTTTACTATAAGTTGGGTACGGCTTTTTCGGCACAGGGTCAATGGGAGGAGGCGATCGCGGCTTACTCGAAGGCTGCTGAGTTGGAACCGGGTTCGGCGATCGTCCATCACTATTTGGGGCATACTTTGTCGATCGTGCAGCGGTGGGATGAGGCGATCGAATCTTATCGGAGAGCGATCGAGCTTGTACCGGATGCGGCAGTGATTTACCAGCATTTGGGCGATGCTTTGGCGAAACTCCAAAAGTGGGAGCAGGCTGTGGGAGCTTATCGCAAGTCAGTTGAGTGCGATCCCAATTCCCTGGAAGCTCAGGATCATTTGGGGTTTGCTTTGTATCAGTTGGGGCGGTATGATGAGGCGATTTCTGCCTATCGCAGAGCTTTGGAAATTGCTCCTAATTCGGATGTGGTGAACTGTCATTTAGGGGATGCAATGCTCGCACTGCAAGCCTGGGATGAAGCAATATCACTGTATCGGCGATCGATAGAACTTCGCACCCAGCCACCCGAAACATACCAAAACCTAGGTGAAGCTTTAGCACAAAAGCAAAACTGGCGAGAAGCAGCCGCTAGCTATCAACAAGCGCTTCAACTACATCATGAAGCAAATTACCTGTACCGAGAATTAGGGGAATTTTTAATCCAACAAAATCAACCTGAAGGAGCTGTTGGATTTTTCAGAATGTCCCTCCAACCAAAACAAAAATCTCCCAACTACCCTTGGCTAGCCTTGAGTAAAGTAATCGAAGCATATAAGAAGACACGAAATAGCTTTTCAAAAACTATATCTGCTCCACTTACTGTTCAAGAAAAAGTTAGCATCCAAAATATATTAAGTCCCACAGTAAATAAAGATTCCGACTTAAACACTAGCGATGTCCGCCTCATTGCCTACTATCTTCCGCAATTCCATAGCATCCCAGAAAACGATCTTTGGTGGGGAAAAGGCTTTACAGAATGGACTAACGTTACTAAAGCTCAACCTCTATTTGAAGGACACTATCAACCTCACTTGCCCGCTGATTTGGGATTTTATGACCTCCGGTTGCCAGAAGTCCGGGAAGCCCAAGCTCAGCTAGCTAAAAAATACGGCATTTATGGATTTTGTTATTACTATTATTGGTTTGGAGGCAAGCGGTTGCTGCATCTCCCAATTGATGAAATCCTATCAAGTAAAAAGCCAGATTTCCCCTTCTGTATTTGTTGGGCTAATGAAAATTGGACAAGGCGCTGGGATGGAGCTGACCATGAAGTTTTAATGGCTCAAGAGCATTCCCTAGAAAGCAATCAAGCTTTTGCCGAAAGCATTGTTCACATTTTGTTAGACGATCGCTACATTCGCATCAATGGAGCGCCACTATTAATAATTTATCGCAGCGACATTCTCACCAATCCCCTCCGCACCACCGAAGAATGGAGAAAAATATTTAGGCTGCGAGGCGTCGGAGAAGTCCACCTCAGCCTCGCTGCGACTTTTAATTCAAGCTTTGTAGACCCCAAAACATTAGGTTTTGATTCTGCTGTGCAGTTTCCCCCCCACGCAATTACTGCAATGGAAGTCCCAGCACCAGCAGCGGCAGTACCAAATTTGTCTGCCAAATTTTATGACTACAGAGATACAGTTCTTAGAAACACAGCTAATAATTTACCCCCGCACAAACTATTTCCAGCCGTGATGACTTCGTGGGACAATACTGCTAGGAGAAAAACAGCAGCCCATGCTTTCATCGATTCGCACCCAGATGCTTATGAAATTTGGCTGCGCGGTTCTATAGAAAAGGTAAAGCAAAGATACTCAGGAGATGAAAGGCTAGTCTTTATCAATGCCTGGAATGAATGGGCTGAGGGTGCTCATTTAGAGCCAGATCAAAAACATGGACACGGTTATTTGAGCGCAACTTATAAAGCTCTTCACGGCACCCACAGTTGGAGGACAAGTCTGGAGTTGCTGCGACATCTTCCTGGCAAAAGTATGGAGTGCATCCATCAACTATTGGATGAGTTAGAGAAGAGAACGATCGGCAAAAATCGTTCATTACAAGCTCTGTGCCAAATTTTGCAGGAATCAGTGGTAGTTTCTGAAGTCACCTACTGCCACAACGAATCTGATTTGTGGTGGAATTTGGAATCGCCATCACGAGATACTTTGAATGATACTGCTTTGACTATCAAAGGCTGGGTTTTACCTAAAAGTTCTCCGGCGGTGACTGTGGAGGTTTTATTGCATGGCAGATCGATCGTGCAAATCCCTGTTGATATGGAGCGGCAGGATGTGGCTCAAGTCCATTCTTGGCCAGGTGCCGATCGCTGCGGCTTTTTGGCTGAATTAGAAGTTGCGAAGTTGCCATCAGAAGTTGATTTAAACATCCAAGCCATTTTGAAAGATGGAAATTATTTGCCGCTAGCTAAACTCCATTTAGAATCGGCTTTTAATTATCTCCAAACACAGGAGATGTTTGACGAAATAAATGGCTCTCTCGATCCTCAACTTGATGCACTCACAACAATCATTAATTTACTCAGACTTTTTGATGAGGAAAATATGAGCCTCCATCAAGAAGTATTGCTGGATCAGTTGGCAAAGAAAATAGAAGCTAAAGAGCAGTTAATTGAAGATATAACTAATTTCCTGAATCCCATACCGAAACACAATCCTTGAGTGTTACATTGGTGGTGATTGACAGCTTTTTGAGTTAGTAAAAAGTCATGGAAAAATCTGAGAATTGAATCCTATGGATGAAAGTGCATTAGTTTCTGTCATTATTCCATGCTACAAGCACGAAAAGTATATTGAGCGCTGCTTGGACTCGGTAGCATCTCAGATATACAAAAATATAGAAGTAGTGATTATCGATGATTGCTCTCCCGACGGCTCCGCTAAGGAAATAGAACGATTAATTCAAAGGAAGAATTGGCAGTCAAGATTTCCCTCTTCGACTCAATTTCACTGCTTTGCCAAAAATCAGGGAGCTCATGCTGCTATCAATTATGGCATTAGCAAAGCTCAGGGAGACATTATAGCTATATTGAATTCAGACGATATGTACCACCCACATCGTCTAAAACTCATAGTCAATGAAATGGACCAAGGCGGTCATGATTTTGTCTTTAGTAGGGTGCAATATGTGGATGGTAGGGATAATATCGTTACTGATTCTCACCCAACGGCAGAAGTTTACTCAGGATTTCAAAAAAATATCAAATGCCATCAATTCCCTTCCGTAGGATTTGCTTTACTGGCGGCTAATGTAGCTATTTCTACAGGAAACTTTGCTTTTACGCGATCGCTTTTTAATCGTGTTGGTGAGTTTGGCACTCATCCCTATTGCCATGACTGGGATTTTATATTGCGTTCTCTAGTACACACTGAACCGTTTTATTTAGAACAAGACCTCTATTACTATCGCTTTCACGGAAAAAACACTTTCGAGTCTTTGGGCCCGACTATCAGTCAGCAAGAATTAGCTAGCTTGCTCGTAAACTTTTTTTCACAAGTCCAATATGACTGGACTCCTAATCCCATTGCTCCTTCTCCCTTGAACTGGCCTGGTTTTTTTGAGTTATTCATGGATGCTTTGCCTCATTTAAAGCCTTTCAAGAAGTTTTTTTGACACAATTAAAAGCTTGGCAAAACCTCGTCACTAAAATTAAAAACCCCTACCTGGACTCTTAAAAATGCCCTACGTCATTAACAATCAAGGACACTGTGTTGTATGTGATAGCCATGTCACCTTCTTATCTGAGAATGATTGGCTGAGAGACCACTACCTTTGTAATAATTGCAGTTCTCTTCCCCGAGAGAGAGCTTTAATGTATTGCATAGAAAAATTTTATCCCAATTGGCGGGAATTAAATATACATGAATCTTCACCCGCCAATAGAGGAGCCAGTTTAAAACTAAAAAACAACTGCAAAAATTACATCGGTACGCAGTATTTTTCAAATTTTCCTTTCGGTCAGATGCACCCCTTGGGATGGAGAAATGAAGATTTAGAAAATCAGACTTTTCATGATGAAAGTTTTGATTTAGTTGTTACACAAGATGTCATGGAACACATTTTCGATCCAGGTCTGGCGTTTTCAGAAATAGCCAGAACTTTAAAAAAAGGAGGGGCACATATATTCACAGTCCCTATAGTTAATAAGGAGCAAGCTTCTAAATTAAATGCCAAAAAAGATGAAAATGGCAATGTTATTATTTTAGGAAACCATGACTATCATGGCAATCCCGTAGACAATCAAGGGTCACTGGTGACGATGTATTGGGGGTATGATATCTGTGACTTTATCCTCAAACACAGCGGCTTGTACACAACTACTGTTTATATTGATAATTTATTTCTGGGTATTAGAGCTGAATTAATAGAGGTATTAATAAGTAGAAAATTATAAAAACCGCCGAAATTGGCTAACAGTAATTTCGACGTTCGGTTTAGACAAAAAATATCTACGTTCTCGAATGCCTGTAAATATAATTATCCAGTTTGAAGTTATCTGATTTTTGAAGAATGGCATCTCCGCGCTCCACTATTACAATGGATTGATAAATGACAATATTCTTGATGATATCTTTTGAAGTCCCTGCTGCCTCCACGAGTTCAAAGATTAATTTACTTAAAGGAGTTGATTCGGAATAGTATTTTTCTAATCCACGCCAGTGCCACCATGCCCAATCTTCAATGATATAAAAACCGCCAGGACGAACCAAGGGAAATAACGTTTCAAAACTAATTTTTGTGAATTCATAATAATGAGAGGCATCATCCATCACTAAATCAAGAGGCTGCTGCTTGAATTCATGTTGCATAATTTCATTTATCCGCCCTGAGTCTGCTTGGTTTGTATTCCAATATGTATTGAGTCGATTGTGTAACCCTCTATCCTTGACATACTTTTGAAAATATGGACTGTCTGTGCGGGGCTGCAAATCGATCGCAATATGCTTGTTTGGTTGCAAAATTTCAAACCAAAATGCTACGCTTCCCCCTTCCCACATTCCCAACTCGACTACATTATTAGGATTAAACTCTTGATGACTCGAGAAGAATCTTTGGTACTGGTCAATTAAATCTTTTGGCTTGTAAAGTACAAAACACTCTTCTCCTAATTCCCAATTATTATTCTTGCTCTGCTCTAATCTAAAAACCAAATCGTTGCATATCACCCGATCTTTTTGCCAAATTAATTTTTCAATTCCTGACAAAGCTATGGAGGTATTACTGGAACGATATTGAATCTTTGGTTCTAAACTGGCATCAATATGTAGAACTTCTTGACGGAAGGGAAATACAGAAGCAAATTCTGCTTCTGTTGTATCGACTTGAGAGCATAAACTGTCATCAACAGGTTTTTGCATAACAATCACGGCTTGATTCAACTTAGCTGGATCGTCAACAAAATCGCAAAATGTCAGATATTTAGTCCACTCCCGCTTGACATACCCAGGTGAAATCACGGCTTCACCATAAAAAGACGCAGGGAGTGCAGAACCACCACCCGTCGCACTATATAGAAATTTGCCATTATCATAGTCAGCAAAAGCAGCATCAGTATCCATAAATGACTTTGCTAACGCGTTATACCAGGCAAATTCATGGTTCTGACCTCTCAAAGATCTACACAGCTCAATAAATCGGCGAGCGTGGGTGGTTACTATAAGAATACCACCAGGTTTGAGAACTCTTGAGAACTCTTCTACCCATTTTATGTGTACTGATTCAGACAAATGAGAGAAAACAGAGTAGGCATAAACTACATCGAAACTATTGTCAGCAAAATTGGTGGGTGGCTCTGGTGTACCTACGCTATAGTTACCCTGAGAAACTTTCTTGAGACAGATGTCAATCATTTCAGAATTAACATCAATGCCGTACAGATTATCTGGAACAATATCTTTTAGAAAAAACCGAATCATCCGGCCCCAGCCGCACCCAAAATCGAGAATCTTACTGTCTGTGGTGAGTGGTTGTCCCAAGTTAGCCACATACCGCTTAATCTCAGAATAAAAATTAAATCCTTCACCTAGAGCGTGCTTGCCCGATGAGCCAACTGTATTGCGTTGAATTTCATCAGGCGGAAATCCCGGAAGTTCGATACCATCTGCAAAGCGATTGTCTACACTCTTAATAATCACCTCGAACCATTCTCGATCGCTCAACCGAGAAGCATATTCCAAAATTGAGTCATTGGAGGTTTTGTAAGTAATACTTGGTTGATTTTTCACGTCATTAGGCTTAATTTTATCCCCTTCTGTTGCTGTTTTAATTTGCTTTAGTCGAGCCTGGGATTTTGCTAAATCTGCCTTAACCTGCTCTAGGAATGGAAGTTTTTTTTGAAATTTCACAATTGCGATCGGCAAACGACTTCGATCTGAAAACACAGCTTGGAGATGCAACTCAACTTGTGTAGACATTTCACTCACTGTTAATTGTGCGAAAAAACCAGAGGTGTCAGCATTGGATGCTTCGATATAAGTTTTAGCAACATCCGGACGTGGATTATCGACAACAATCATGTGTATTAATCTACCACTGTAGATTACTTCGATTGAGACTACCTGAGCCTTTTTGCCGAGTATCCAGCCCGCGAACCAAACTTCATATTTATCTGTTTTGTATGAAGTATCTGGAGTTTCGAGACTAAACCCCCATAACAACTCTGGTTCGTTTGCAGACAAATTCACGACTTCTTGAATTTCAATTAAAGTGTGTCCAGTCATAATCCTTGATTTTCCTTTGGTTGGTTATTTTTGGTTTGAGAAACTTGCTCTCAACTGTTTCAGGTATCAATCTTCATTTTAAAAGCAATGAAGAAATTTAAGGGCGTAAATCTGTCGAATGAAACAGGACTTCGTTACATATTGAGGATTGGCCCCCTTGCCCACTACCCAAACTGCTGCACTTGTTTAACTTCGGTTTTTGACACGAATTAGAACTCAATCGTGACTGCGATTCTTTCAATGATTGTTCGTACATTTCTATAAAATTTGATAGTCCTTTCCGTTGATATCTCAAGTGTAATGCTTCTTTATACAGTTTCATATCTGCACTGTTGAAAGCAACTATTTTGTCAATCAGAGATTGGTTTTTCAAAGTATCCATTACCTTATCTTGGTAATTATCATAAGAATTACGATTTGAACTCAAGACTTTCAGCGGAGGCCAACCCAAGTTATTTTTAATATCGTTTAAGTCATCTCTGAAAAATTCTTGAATGCCTACAAAGTAAAAATCAGTTAATTTCATTCCTTTAGCATAATAGTTAGAAAGCACGTTACCTGGAGCGTTTTCAGAAAATTCTGCCAAATTTACTTTATTTTCCACAACATATCGATGCTGTTCACTGAAAAAATTATCCTTAAAACTAAACCAAAAATAATATGCAGATATCAATAAAAGAATTGGGTTCCTCAGCCAAATAACCATTTTGGCATTCTTGTAATATTCCCTATACTTTTTAGCCGGAAAATGACCATGAATCACTCTAATTTCTTCTGTGAGCTGACCTTTTTGTAGCAGTGTCTTTATTGGTAAATTCTCATAATCATACAAAATTTGATTTGGCGGATAAATTTGCGGTAGAACCATATACCCAAATGTCGATCCTGCTGTTTTAGGAATATGGACTGAAATCAATTCTACGCTTGATGGTACTGATAAGTTGCTCACGTTTTAATCTGCTGTATTTGCTTAATTGTGAAAGTTGTTTTAAGACTTGACTGCTAAAGCTTTTGCGTTTGTCACCAAACGCATTAACTGTTTCCACTCTGCTAAATTAGTCAGCCCCAGAGTGTCTAAATTGTGACCTTTGTCTTCTGATAATTTAGCAAAGCTCTCTAACCAGTTAATGACTGTATCTGTGGGTGAAAAAGGCGAACATTTCAAGGATTGTTTTAAGCTGTCTTGCATCTTTGTCATAGCGCCAGTATGGTAAGCATACCAGGCATCCCACACTAAGAGTCGGTACTGGCTGTTGCTGTCTCCGTTTGTGTTAATCGGTATAGCTTGCTGAAACTCCAATCGTTCTATCTTAAACTGGATTTGGTGCATTTGATAGTAAGACTTTTCTAGTTGTCTCTGCGTGTTTTTAAGTTGAGAAACCTTGCTGTCGAAATCTATTTGTAGATTCTGGATTTGAGACTCATAGTGTTCTAATAATGCATCTTTTTGATGTTGTTGAGACTGGGATTGTTCCAGTTCCTGTTGAGTGCGATTCAACTGAGACTCGTACTCTTCCAATAATGCATCTTTTTGATGTTGTTGAGACTGGGATTGTTCCAGTTCCTGTTGAGTGCGATTCAACTGAGACTCGTACTCTTCCAATAATGCATCTTTTTGATGTTGTTGAGACTGGGATTGTTCCAGTTCCTGTTGAGTGCGATTCAACTGAGACTCGTACTCTTCCAATAATGCATCTTTTTGATGTTGTTGAGATTGGGATTGTTCAAGTTCTTCTTGAATTTTGTGATGTTGGGACTGCGATCGCTTAAATTTTCTCTGAGTTTCATGGTGTTGACTTTGAGCTATTTCAAGTTCGGCCCTTGTCTCCAATAACTGAGACACGCATATTCCTAATGATGACTCTGTATCTTGTAACTGATATTGTGATTGTTGTAAGAGAGTCTCGGTCTCGTTCAGTTGGCACTGAGTCTGTTGATTTTCTTTATGGCTCTTTTGCAGTTGAGATTTAGATTGTTCTAATTCAACTTGAGCTTGGTAGAATTGAGCTTGAAATTGTTCTAATAAATTTTCAGTTTGATGCTGTTGAGATTTGGATTGTTTTAATTCTCCTTGAGTTATGTGCAACTGAGCTTGAAATTGTTCTAATAAATCGTGAGTCTGTTCCAGTTGAGACTGGGATTCTTCTAACAAACTCTCTGTTTTTTGCAGTTGAGACTGAGATTCTTCTAACAAACTCTCTGTTTTTTGCAGTTGAGACTGAGACTCTTCTAATGAACCCTGAGTCTGGTGCAGTTGAGATTGGAATTGCTCTAATACATCTTCTGTTTTTTGCAGTTGAGACTGGGATTGCTCTAATAAATGTTCTGTTGGTTTCAGTTGAGACTGGGATTGCTCTAATAAATGTTCTGTTTGTTGGAGTTGAGAGTCTGATTGTTCTAATAAACCTTCTGTTTGTTGCAGTTGAGATTGGAAGTGTGCGAGTAAACCCTCGGTTTGTTCCTGTTGAGATTGGAAATGTACGAGCAAACCCTCGGTTTGTTGCAGTTGAGATTGCGATTGTTCTAATAAACTCTCGGTTTGTTGCAATTGAGATTGCGATTGTTCTAATGAACTCTCAGCTTGTTGCATTTGAGATTGCAATGGCTTCAGTTGAAAGTCTAGTTCTTGATTTTCTTTTTCTAACTTGCGGACATTTACCCAGTCTTGAAAAGGCCAAAATCTGTAAACAGATGGTTCGATCAGTTCGCGCCAAGAAAAATCCGGTGTTTCCTGCTGTTTCCATGCTCTAGCATCGAGTTCCTGGTACATTTCTATAGTTTCAGGAAAATAATGATCGAGCAAGGTAGGTCTATAACGATCCTCTGCTTGAGAACGCAGCAAGGAGGGGTCGTAAATGGTTGATGCCGGAGCAGTCAAATTAGTATGAAATTTTTGATTTATTGCCTGAATATATAATTCTTTGTTTTTGACGATAGTCGAAAGATTAACCAACAGACAGCGACTGGAAAAGCGGTTATTAAAATTTATAATTTTTTGGTTGTAGTGAAGCCAGATTTTTACCGCCAATTCAGGCTGACTTTGAAATAAAGGGTCGTGTCGCCGATAGAGAGAATCAACAACTTCCCAAGGTGAACGATAAAGAAGTAAAAAATTAGCTTCTGGCAGCATTTCTGCCCAGAAATCTAAAAAAAGAGTCGTCCGCGGTTCCTTCCATCCCCAAATAGCACTTAGTGAGTTTTGGGAAACAATTTTTTTTGCTTCTTCTACAAAACGATCTTCAACTTCTATGTTTTCCTGCAATGTCCAACCATCTGGATCGATTCCTTGCGATTGCAGCACAGAGCGGTGAAACTGCCAAAAGTCAAAACTTTCAAAATACCCCTTGCGATTCCCCTCATCTGGATATAACATTACCTTGCGACCAATATGCAAACCAGCACTTTGTAGCAAGGATGCTACCAAGGAACTCCCGGAGCGGTGCATGCTGACGATCGCTAAAATGTCCGATTTTTCTGTACTACCATTATTCATATGTTGTCTCAACTCCTATTCTGCAAGCTTTATTTCTGAAATTCCACGTACTGTTTAACAAATTAACGAAGATAACTGTAAGCAATATTAATGATTATATATCGTTTTTGCGAGCTATTATTTGACACCTATCATTGTTTATATTGTTCCTTCTATTTTCAGTAACTATTAGCCATAGATATGACCGCTGTTTTTCCCAGGTATCCCGTGCCATAAAAAAATCTAATCAAATAGATCTTTTTAACTTTGCTTGGATCTGGAGGGCAGAAAAAATATTTCCACAACTTACATCTAAGAGAATGAGCTTACAACTATTTTAGTGTCTAAGCTCAAGTTTAAATTCGGTCGATGTCTCATAGATTCTCAGAAGCATACCACAAATGAAAGTGATTTTTTTCCGATCGCCCCCACTAAACTCAAAACCACCGCATTTCCAAGCATATCAGACTTCCGACCTCCGATAATGTTCCCACACGCACCAGATATTCTAGATTAGACGGTCGATCGCCCCCAAGTTGTAACCCATCGAGCTAACCATAAATATTTCGCCCTGTGCTATTGACTCAAAGCCCAGCTTGTGCGTTAGACTGAAGCGCTGGACTCGGCACACAAAAAACCAACTTAAACCCGATCGCCCCAGTTCACTCCGATCGCCGCTTAAAAATAATTGTCTCTTCAGCTTGCTTAAATTCTATATCAAACAAGTCAAACACCACCTCTCTGCCCAAAAGTATTTCCTGGCAAAAATCTGTTTGCGCCCAAGCTACAGGAGCCGTAAAAATATGACCATCCAACTGCATTTCAATATCTCGTAACAGATATTCAATACTGCCGCCAACTCCCTCAGCTTTACTGATAATCTCTCCAGTAGTTCTACTCAAACCCAAATCTTCACCAAGCTGCTTAGTAATTAAGCTGAGTTCGGCTCCAGAATCCACCAGCATTTCGACTCTTGCGGAGTTTTGAGCTTTTAGATGGAGTTCATATCTTGGCTGCCAATCATGAGCCTTTAATGCCCTCATTCTAACAGGATAAAACCTGACTGGTTGAACAAACTCGCTTTCATATATACGACCGATTACATAACTTAAATTAGGCACATCAGCCGGAATTGCATCCTTCATCTTTCGATAATCGCGATCGTGACTAATCACTCCTTTGTTAGTATAAGCTATCCATTCACCCCGATATTTTTTTAACTCCGGTCGATGAGCTTTATACCAATCATTGGCTGTAGGATACTCTGGTTCCATAATTAAATCACTTTCTTGTATTTTAGAAAATCATCTATCGTTGGGTTAATGATATCTGCCGCTACAAAATTTTATTAAACATAATTTACTTTTGTCGCGATCGAGCTTTTGTATCCCATTCTACTACATAGCGTAAGCTTTGCCCGATCGCCCCCACTAAACTCAAGCCCTCGCATTTCCAACTAGATCGGATTTCAGAGTCTGAGGATGTTCCCGCCAAACCATTGGTATCATAGATGGTCGCTCGCCCGCTCGCCCGCTTGCCGTCGAGCTGACCATAAATATTTACAAAAAAAATAGACTCAGCCGATCGCCCTCAAGCGATCGACTTTCCCGGCGCGATCGGGTAAACTAGAAAGGTCGATCGGACTCTATCTGAGTGCCATTGACTCAATGCCCAACTTCTGCATCAGACTGAAGCGGTGGACTCGGCACACAAAAATTAAATTAAAGTCGATCGAAATTGAGCAATTTCTTAAGGAGAGGATAACTGTGGATCTTACAGCGCTCATGCAAGTACGGAGAGATATAGCTTTTAAATATCTAACTGGGAACGGAATAGAAGTGGGAGCTCTTCATGCTCCCCTGGAAGTTCCAGATAATGTAAAGGTTTATTACGTCGATCGAATGTCGGTTAGCGATCTGAGAAAACAATACCCTGAATTAAATGGAATCAATCTCATAGAGGCAGACATTGTAGATAATGGGGAAACTCTCTCATCCATCGCTAATAATTCTTGGGATTTTGTCATTGCCAATCACATGATAGAACACTGTCAAAACCCGATCGGCGCTCTGGAAAACTTTTTGAGAGTTGTCAAACCCGGAGGAATCGTGTACATGGGCGTACCGGACAAGCGCTATATCTTTGATGTCGATCGCCCCATGACTTCCCTCGACCATTTAATTCGAGATTACAAAGAAGGGCCCGAATGGTCTAAGGTATCTCATTACGAAGAGTACGTGAGACTGGTAGAGAAATTTCCTCAAGAACAGGTCTTCGCGCGCCAGCAAGCTTTAATTAACATAGATTACAGCATCCATTTTCACGTCTGGACATCAGAGACTTTCTCTGAGTTGCTCTTCTACTGTCAAAAACATCTAGGCTTGGGTTTTACTATAGAATTATTCCAACAAAATTCCATAGAAATTGTTATGGTTCTCAGGAAAATAGCAAATTGAAATTCCACTTAACATTTGAAGAAGGCTCTTCAGGTTCAGGGGATATCCAGTCTTAGCTAATTTTTATAGTGTTAGCACGGCTCAAAAAAATACCTAATAAAATAAGGCCCTCATTAAATCTTATGGCTATCTTAGAAGAAGACGATAACTTAATATTGGCGATCGATCACTCCTGGTCTAATGACTGCGGACTCGGAGTCCAAGGATGGATTTTAGGCAAGAAGGAAGGGGCACTTGAAGGAGTAGAAATTTGTGTAGGAGATAGTTGTGTGCCAATTATATCCTGGCATTCACGTCCAGATGTTGTAGGAGCTTATCCTCAATATAATCACAATCATAACTGCGGTTTTATAGCATACCTGCCCAGAGTCGCCCAACATCAAATCACCTTTAAAGCCAAAACAAAAAGCGAAATACATCATAAAATAGTCGGATTTACCGGATCTAAGCCTGGAGTTTATGATTCAGCTACTTTTACAAATGATGATAGAGGTCTGTTTGTTGATTTTATCAAGCAGGTGAATGATGGTCATTTACGAGTTTTAGAAATAGGTTCGCGGATAGTCAGTCCCGGAAGTGCTAGCAAAAGGTCTTTGTTTTCTGGTGCATCCTCATACACTGGATTTGACTATTATCCAGATGCCAACACAGATGTGGTAGGGGACGCTCACAAACTATCTCAATATTTTGGTAATCAGCGGTTTGATGCTATTTTTTCCTTGTCTGTTTTTGAACACTTAGCCATGCCCTGGGTAGTGGCAATGGAAATTAATAAGTTACTGGAGGTAGGTGGAATCACCTTTCAGAGCACGCATTTTTCCTGGCCTCTCCACGAAAGCCCCTGGGACTTCTGGCGTTTTTCAGACGAAGGTCTTAAGGTTTTATTTTCCCCTGCTTTGGGATTTGAGGCGATCGGATCGAGCCTTTATGTTCCTTTGCGAATGCATTTAGATACTTTTATTCCAGGTCAAGAGACGTTGGTAACTCAGCTAGGATTTGGTGGTGTTGCCATCCTTGCCAGAAAAGTGGCTGAGGTGAATCCTGATAAATTTAGATGGGATGTCACCTTAGAAGACGTTGTTACATCAGAAAGCCACTACCCAAAGCCAAAAGCTTAACTTTTGGCTTTGTCCTACTCCGTAACAACAGCGATAATTTCACCTAATTTGTTCTGAGCATCCGAAAAATTTGGGTTTAAATATATGGCTCGGCGATAACACACCATCGCCCGCTCCTGTTTCCCTTGCTCTAACAGAGTATTACCAAGATGAAAGTATTGCTCTGCCGTTGTTTCCGGATCTAAAATCGCAGCCGCATAACAACACTCAACAGCCTCATCTGCTTTGCCAATTTGGGAAAAGACTTTAGCTAAGTTTCGGTAAACGCCAGGGAAATTCGGTTGAATCGCGATCGCCTTTTGGTAAGCTGCGATCGCCTCTTGCCACTGTTGCTGTTGTGCGTGAATAGTCCCCAGATTGGCCAAAGCTTGAACAAAATCAGGTTGAATTTCCAGAGCGCGAAGGTAGTAACTCTTGGCATCATCCAGTTTACCCTGAGCTTGGAAAACATTACCCAAGGTCTTGTATGCCGGGGCAAATTTGGGTTGAATCTTTAGTGATTGGTGACAAACTGCGATCGCATCTTCTAACTTTCCTTGAGCGAAATACAACTCTGCCAGTTGATTTAACGGAACCGCTGCACTCTCAATCTCTTGCAGTTGAATCTGAGCTTCCATTAACTGAGACCTAGTTTGTTCTAGTTCTTCCTGATTCTTGTGGCATTGAACCTGCCAGAGTTCTAGTTCTTCTTTTATTAATTGCAATTCGTTTTTAACTTGTTGCATTTGAGTTGCAAATTGCTCAAATTCCCCTGGATTTTGGTGCAGTTTTGTTTCAGATCCCTCTAATTTCATTTGCATCTGGTACAGCTTAGATTGCAAGTGCCACTGTTTCGTTAAAATTTTTGCTATTCGAGATTGAGAGATGATTGTATCAACTGACTTCCTCAGCTTGGGGACAAAACGCTGTATCGTTAAATCTTCAGCTTCATTGCGATCTCTAGCTTCTAGAACTGACAAAGCTTTTTGCCAAGGAAAAAAAGCATCCCCCCGGATAACTTTTTCTTTCATTTCCTGTTTCGACCTCGTATAATAATGATTTATCCGCAGCTTTTGCACTGACAGTCTTTCTGATATAGAACCTTCTAACGGTTCTTTATTTTCGGTAACAGAACAACCTTCATTATTAATGGGGATGAAAAAATGCGGACAGCTTGGGCGCAGTATTTGTTCGGGGCGAACAATACTTTTTACATACCTATTGACTTCAAAATTATCTGTGGAGCGTTTAGTGAAATTTTCAATTTGTAAGCCTTCCGGTCTAGTTTCATGACCTGAAGAGCCAAAAGTTAACGTATTGACTCCCACGGCTGGTACAGAATCAAACTCTTCTAATAGTTCTGTTAACTTTTCCTTTTCTGTGGGAAACAAAAACTCATCCAAATCTAGAAAAGCTATCCACTCAGATTCTTGTTTGTATTCTTTCAGACAATGCTCGTAGGCGGAAGCTTGTTGTTGAGGGGTAAATGGCCAATCGTGCAAAACTACTTCACCAGATTGAACGTATGGTTCAACAATGTCTACAGTATTATCTGTGCTGTTATTGTTGTATAAATAAAACCTTTCAACACCAACTAATTTATGAAACTCCAGCCACTCTATCAAGTAGGGAGCCTCATCTTTCATAATTGCACACACGCTCAGTTTGCACTTTTCTCTGATGCTGTCTTTTGAAGTCGAATAGATAATTTCTTGCAGCCTAACGAATCCAATATTGACGCGAGTATCATCTGCTAAAACGGCTTGGAGGTGTATTTCGCATTCCGGCGACATTCCCGTTACTTCCCATTCAGTTGCATAACCGCTATTTTCTGCTAGCGGTACTCCCGTATAAATTGCGGCTACATCTGGACGCTGTTGACTTACAGGAATTTCGCGGATCACTTCACCGTCGCAAATCAAATCAACCTTAACAGCCCGGGACTTTTTTCCTAATATCCAACCGCCAATCAAAATATTACTGGGATTTACCTTAGTTCCGATCGACGGAGACTCTATATTAAATCCCCACAGCAACTCCGGATCTTCAGGAGATATTAACGCTACCTCCTGAATGTTCAAAATTTTCACCGGTTTTTGAGACCCTATTGCTGTCAGATCGTTAGGATTGTGTCGCAGCAGTGGCTCGCTATTCCAAGGATCGAATGGAATCATTTTCTGCTTTAGCAAGTTAGGCCGGAAGAAAAATTTGCATTGTTCGTTCAGCATCGCCGCTGCAAACGAGAATGTGCTATTGGAAATTGCCAAAACATCGCATTGGCTTAAAATGTAGAAATCAGGATAGAAAGCTGCTTCTGGCATTTCTACACCCAAATCTTTGATTGTTATCGGATGGTATTCAGCAAAATCTCCGATAACTGTTTCGATTTCATCGCTAGCGATAAATAAAACTGGTTCGTCCAGAGTTTCCCACAAACCATCCAGCCATTCCTTGTACCATCCAGTCGGAGCAACGGTTAGATACGGCACGACTGTGTGAACGCTTCTGTAATCACCGCGCCGCAAATGCAATCCAACCACTGTTTTACCTTTGAAACGCAAGCTGTCGAGAGCTTTTATCACCTTCACTTCGACTTCTGGCACAGGCTTGAACAAAGACTGAAAATATTCTTTATGTGGGGCGTGATATTGAGTGTGAAATTGAAAATAGCCGTTGAAATCTACATTTTTAAGCGGTTCGGGTGCATTAAGAATTGCCGACTCCGAAAGTTTGTAAGGCTGCGGTTGCTCTCCCACTACAGTTAATGGCTGGGAAATAGGAGCGTCATTGTGACCGAACAGATACTGACCTATCCAAGCTGGCGTTTCTACCCTGAGATTGTGTTCCCTTGCATACATTCTCAAAAACGCATACAGAAATATTTGATTTCCCAACCTACCCATATTCTCCATGCCGAGTACGGATGAGGTGATCGCTGTTTTTTTCACATAGATTGCATCTCCCCAAGATGGATGAATTGGCGTTGTGGTTGCTACACGATAAAAACCGTGTTTTTCCAGAAACTCGTCCAACTTTTCAATTAACGCGCAGCCTTCATACAGTTCTTCATAATTAACTTCAGTGTTAATTAAATCAACACATTTCAACCAATTGGTTGCCCCTTGCAAAGCCAAAAGTTCTGCACCTTGGATATCTATATTTAAGATATTAAAGTCTGAGGGATTGAGTTCCTGTTCTTGCAGTAGAGTATCGAGTGTTTTCGACTCTACTGTTATTTGATGAGTTTCCGTGATGTGGGGATAAATCTCTTGATGATGCTTCAATTGCAGAATAGAACTGCTTTGATCGAAGGAAGTAACGTGCAAATCTATAGTGCCATTTCGATCGGCGATCGCACAGTTCACGGCTTCAACGTTCGGATAGACAGCTATATTAGCTTGCAAGCGTTCAAATACCGATGGATTAGCCTCTACGAACAGCACCTTTTGCGCGCCCATTTTTTGATATGCGCTGATTTCTGTGCCTTCGTGAGCTCCAACATGAATCACGCCGCGCGGTACGATTGAATACTGACTACAAAGTTCCTGTATGTTCAACTTTCCATCGGTTGCTTCACCCAAAACATTGGAGCGGAATCGCTCATTGACAGCCAAGAAGTTACTAAACTCAAAGTTTTCATCTTCTGGCAAAAAGGTGGGTTTGTATTCTAAGCGATCGGGCAAAATTTTAAAAATTGAATATCGGAATTTCTGCAAATACTCAAATGCTTCTTTTAACTTTGTTTTTGAATCTAGATAGGTTCCACCATATTCAAATTGCAGATAATCTATTCTGCCTGTTTCTAGAAAATGTTTAGATCCATAGAGAACATCTAATTCAGATCCCCCAACATCGATTTTGAGAAAATTAATTCTTTTAATGCCATGACGCTGACAGTAATTGTCGATTGTTGTTGTCAAAACAGTAATTTCTTTAGGCGGATTGAGCCACCCTTGTTTTTCAACATCGACTCGGCGGTAAAAAGTGCTTAGTAGTGGATTAGATTCGTAATAATAAAATGTCTTAACTTCTTCCTTATGACCTACACCTAGATTATTGAAAATTACTTTTTTATCTAAGTTTTGAATCAGGGTTTTGTAGACGTGAGGAATTGGTTCAAACAGGTGGATTTCTACGTCATGTCCTTGGCTCAAAACTTCCGCTGTCCAATCCCCAGCATTAGCACCTACATCAAAAACAACATAGCCTTTATTAATTATATTTTGAATAACTTGAACTTCGCCATCAAGTTCCATTTCTTTGAGGGGCGCTGGTATCAGTGATTGAGTTGGTTTTTCTGGTTCAAATTTGGCGTATATGTCTCCCCATAATTGGTGTTCATTAGATGAAAGAATAGATTCAAATAACCGAGAACCAGAAACCCATTCGGTTAGTGCAAGATGGCTGTCTTCACCTTTTGCTAAGTTAAACTGTTTATATCCTAATGTCTCCAAGTGAGCGATGGATTTCTTTGCATCGTCTATGAATTCTATTGTAAATTCAAAGGATAGACAAGGTATGGGTTGAGATAGTCCTTTTAAAACTAGATATTCCAATCCTTCAACATCAATTTTGCAAAACTGCGGGCATCCAAACAATTGAATCATTTCATCTAAAGTAGAAATTTCTACTGTTATTTCTCTATCCCAATTAACGCCAGCAAATCGTCCCGTTTTCCATTGATCAGAGAAAGTAGATAAAACATTTAAATCACTAGAAATAGAAAGCTGCATCTCTCCTGGATGCTCCGCTAAACCTTTGTTTATAATCGTAATTTGAGGATTATTTCCATATTTTTGATTCAAAACTTCCACACAATTTGGTTGCGGTTCAAAACAGATTACTTTCGCACCAATACCTATGAAAAAATCTGCTTTTTGCCCGATATTAGCTCCGACATCAAATATAATCTGTCCGGCTTCTACAAAATTACGAATTAAATCTATAACCATTTCTTTGCTAGTTCTTTAGTTAATTAACTTATCAATTAAACGTGGAATCCTGGGAAGCGAACAGACTCACTAAACTCGCTTTCATATATGCGACCAATGACATAACCCAATTTAGGTGTATCAGCCAGAATCCCGTCCTTCAATTTTCGATAATCCCGATCGCACCAATCACCCCTCAGTTAGTATAAGCGATCCACTGGCCCCGATATTTTTTTAATTCACGGCGATTAGCCTTATACCACTCCTTAGCCGTTGCATATTCTGCCGCCATATTTTCACCCCATAATTTTCCCTCAAACCATCCTCGCCTCCACCATCATCCGTACCACATCGGGCATCTTATACTTCGCCTCCCAGCCCAACTTTTGCTTCGCCTTTCCCGGATTTCCCATTCCCAGAGCAATCTCCGTCGGTCTGTAGAGACTCGCATCAGTTACCAAATGTTCCTGCCAGTCCAAACCAGCAGAAACAAAAGCTGTCCGCACAAACTCTTCCAAAGGATAACTTGCACCAGTAGCAATTACATAATCATCCGGTTCAGACTGCTGCAACATCAAATACATGGCCTCCACATACTCCGGTGCCCAGCCCCAATCCCGCTGCACCGAAATATTTCCCAAGTGGAGTTTTTCGGAACTACCCGCAGCAATTCGGCACACCACAGATACAATCTTTTGGGTGACAAACCTCTCCGGGCGCAGCGGGGATTCGTGATTGAACAGAATACCAGAACACGCAAACAAATTGTACGCTTCCCGATAATTTGCTACTTCCCAAAATGCCGTAGCCTTCGCTACTGCGTAAGGACTTCTGGGGCGAAAGGGCGTGTTTTCATCGGCAGGATTGCCTCCGGTATCCCCAAAACATTCGCTGGAACTTGCATTGTAAAGTTTAATTTTGCCGCCTGTAAACCGAATTGCTTCTAACAAATTTAATGTACCTGTGGCAATACTTTCGAGGGTTTCTACGGGTTGTTCAAAAGACAGAGCCACGGAACTTTGACCCGCTAGATTGTACACTTCGTCGGGTGCAATTTTTGCTAATACTTGCAAGACGCTGCGAAAATCGTTGAGAGACATGGATTCTAGTTTTACTCTGTCCCGGATTCCCAAACGGGCAAGGTTTCCGAAACTAGACATTTGGGCGTCCCTAGAGGTGCCACAAACTTCATAACCTCGATCGAGCAACAGTTTAGCTAAATAAGCTCCATCTTGACCTGATATACCACAAATTAGCGCTTTTTTCATATAAATTTTTACAATCAAACTCTAGCTTAACGGTTGCTATTTTTCCCGTTATTTAACTTTTACCGTCAGAATTTTTATTGTTTTTAGTATTTGGGATTTTTGCAGGACTTACTAGGGCGAGTTTAAGCGTTTACAGCAAACAAATTTTAGGACTTACGCCGGGACTAAAGAAACCGGGTTTTTTACCTATATTAAGGGTTTGAACCAAATATTTTGGTAAAAAAAACCGGTTTCTGCCCACCCGTGCGATATCGCGAAATCTGGCTTATAGCCTAGGCCAGATCCCCCTAAATCCCCCTTAGGTCGGGGGACTTTGAGAAGAGTCCAGTTCCCCCCTTGGGAAGGGGGGTTAGGGGGGATCTGGGCCTAAGCATCAGACAGTAGACCGATATTACTGTACTGGTTATTTTTACCAGAAAGAATTGGTTGAAAGCCGGAACCCGGAGCGGGAGAAATTAAAATCAGACTATTCATTACTCCAATCCTCTTCCTTATAGGTAGAGGTCGCTCTCAAACTGTCAACTGTCAACTGTCAACTGTCAACTGTTGAACTTCTGCCTTCAGATACTAGGCTTCCCACCGCTGGGCGACCAATTCAGCCAAGTCAACCACCCGCTGACTGTAGCCCCATTCATTGTCGTACCAAGCCAAAACCTTTACCATATCGCCATCCATCACCAGCGTCAAGCTGGAATCCAGAATCGAAGAGGCATCATTTCCTCGATAGTCGCAAGAAACTAAAGGCAAATCGTTATACTCCAAAATCCCTTTCATGGAGCCAGCAGCAGCTTCCTTAAACACTTGATTTACTTGCTCGGTAAAAGTCTTTTTCTCTACCTGAGCCACAAAATCAACTACCGACACATTGGGAGTCGGCACGCGCATGGCAATACCATTTAACTTACCCTTTAATTCTGGAATCACCAAAGCTACAGCTTGAGCAGCACCAGTAGAAGTAGGCACAATATTCATTGCAGCCGCCCGCGCCCGCCGCAAGTCGCGGTGGCTGGCATCCAGCAAGCGTTGGTCGCCAGTATAGCTGTGAGTAGTGGTCATCATGCCTTTGATGATGCCAAAATTTTCGTGCAGCACCTTGAGTACAGGAGCCAGACAGTTAGTCGTACAGCTAGCATTGCTGATGACAGTGTAATCACTGTGCTTGTAGTTGTGGTGGTTGACTCCCATTACATAGGTGCCAACTTCTGGGCCTTTGCCGGGAGCAGTAATTAGCACTTTTTTTGCACCGGCAGTGATATGCTTCGATGCACCGGCCTGGTCAATAAAGACGCCAGTTGATTCAATAATTAGATCGACACCCCAATCTTTCCAAGGCAAGTTTAGGGGATTGCGATCGCTCACGCATTTAACTGTCTTGCCGTTGAGAGTGATGGAATTTTCATCGGCGCTGATGTCCACGCCTTTTAATGTTCCCATCATGGAATCGTATCTCAGCAAGTGAGCATTACTTCTGGGATCGGAAGTGTCATTAATAGCTACCAACTCTAGCTGGCTGTTTTCACGGCCCAGCCAGCAGCGCGCAAAACTGCGCCCAATACGCCCAAAACCATTGATCGCGACTCGAATCACCTTAGTACCTCCTAACGATGGCAGCCCTTAGCTCAGGCTGAATTTTTGACAAAATTTAAGAATTGACTTATGAGACAAGATCATATCGCAAAGGCTGATCCTTTCTAACTTTTCGTCTGTATTGAAAAAATCTGAAATTTTTGAGAAGGCAGAAATCGCAAGCCATAAGGCCTCCGGCTTTCAGTCCCTGGTTGCTGGTAAATTCGATCGCCCTTTACTGGTAAAGCTGATGGGCCGCAATATAACTCCCGACAACTTCCGGTACTAAGTCGCTCAGATCCCGATGTTCGGCCCAGCAGCGGCGGATGTGGCTCGACGAAATCTCGATCGCGCCCATGGACAGCACCTCCCAACAAATTTCCACATCTAGCAGAGCCATCTGTTCGGCAACTTTACAGCAAACAGCATTTGTCTCAACCTGCATCCTGTCGCCGGCATCAATGGACACATCCCTCAAACTATCGCCCCACTCAGATGCTGCCCCTATGTCCCCGCTTTCTGCTGTCTGTGCACCTCCCTGACTCGGACGCGGGCCCACCAACCAGTGGCACAACCGCCCGATTTCCGCCGAGCGGTGCCATTTGGGAAGAGTTCTGAAAGCATCGCTACCAATAATCCAGTACCACCGATCGCCTGGATACATTTTTTGCAAATACAGCAAAGTGTCGATCGCAAAAGAACTGCCCGAAGGATTTGCCTCCAGCGGCGCTAGTAGGAAGTCTGGGCGATCGCCCAGCGCCAGAGCGAGCATGGAGCGCCGCCGCTCAAAACTTGCCAAATCCGATCGCCACTTGTGAGGAGGAGCGCGATCGGGTACCCAAATCACTCGATCGAGATTAAACTGACTCGCAGCCGCCTGGGCTACCAACAAGTGACCCCTGTGCACCGGGTCAAAAGTACCCCCAAAAATCGCTATTTTCCCCATATTTCCCAAAAATTAGGATTAATTAGGATTAATACAGACAGACATCGCCCAAATTTCATGTTTGTGCGCTTTTACCACTAAGTTCAGTCACTGTTTGACGGTTGCGATCGAATGTATAATTTATATATATCTTTCTCACAAAGATTCGCGGACGTTGTTGGGCTTGGGCCCTCTTGGTTTAAGGGGTTATATAAGCTGTCAGTCATACCTCATCTTTTTGAGAAAGGCTATAACTCATTCTCAGATAGGTGAGGTATGACTGTGATTGAAATTATTTGCCTGTATCTTAATGTAATTTATATAAGACTGTAAGAGGGCCCAAGCCCAACAACGTACCTTTATTAAGTGAGAAAGATGTATACAGATATGTGAGAAAATACTGTGGTGGCGATCGAGTCAATCTCTGACTTTCAGGAAAAAATGACCGTACCAGCAGATAAATGAGTAAAAAATGAGCGAACTTTTGTCATACGTGGTAGTGTTTGTAAATCCTGATGGGTTTTACCCTCAATCTTCGTACAAAGGTTGTGGGGCTTTTGCTGCCGTATCCCAGCACAGCAGGCGGGTAGAAATAGAAAGAATGCAGGAGATATGCAACCGCCCAAAATTAGTCAGTTAGCCCCGACCCCAGACCCCATTCTCTCTGACCTGCAATTTTCGAGCTGTGACTGTTCCGGAAAACTACTCGGTACTAAGTCATATAGGATACAAGACAAACATCTCTACAAGTCCCACAAATCTAGGGACGCGCAGAGAATTTTGTACAAAATCTCTAGCGAACTGTATCCTGAAAAAACAATTCTTGATATGATATCGCGTGTTATTGGCGTGGTGTGGTGTGTGAGGAGCGAAGATGCCGAGTTCTGTTGATTTCAGCGGGAGACCATTTCATTTCATCGGCATTGGTGGAATTGGGATGTCAGCCCTTGCCTACATTCTAGCGAAACGCAAGTTGCCTGTGTACGGCTCCGATATTAAATCGAGTCACATAACCGAGCGCTTGCAAGAAATGGGAGCTCATATTTTTTGGCGTCAAGACGCCAGCAATTTTGAAATATTTCAAACGGCCCTCAACGGTAGCAGTCCCGATCGCGGGGCAGCCGAAAAGGCCGTATCCTCGGCAGTCGCTGGCACGGTAGGGACTTCCGTGGCGACAGCCGAATCTCTCAAATTGAACGGCAAGGGTTCTGGCCCCCAAGCAATTGTGGGATTGCCTCAAGTAGTATGTTCGACGGCAATTCACCCGGCAAATGCCGAATATCGAGCTGCCCTAGATTTGGAATGTCCGATTTTTCATCGATCGGATGTGTTGGCAGCGTTAATTCAAGATTACCAAAGCATAGCCGTAGCAGGGACTCACGGCAAAACTACCACTAGCAGCTTAATCGGCTTTATGCTGATGGCTGCGGGTCTGGATCCGACGATCGTGGTAGGAGGCGAGGTAAATGCTTGGGAAGGCAATGCCCGTTTAGGGGAAGGCCCCTACTTAGTCGCCGAGGCTGATGAATCCGACGGTTCCCTCGTCAAGCTTGCAGCCAAAATTGGCATAGTGACGAATGTGGAACTGGATCATCCAGACCATTACGATACCCTCGAACAGGTAATAGACACATTTAAAGTGTTTGCCCAAAACTGTCAAACGTTGGTGGGCTGCATAGACGACCAAATCGTCAAAGACTGTCTTGCACCGAATGTCAGCTACAGCTTGAATCCGGACAGCGGTGCTGACTACACGGTTTCGGAGGTGGAATACGGCGCCGCCAGCACCAAGGCTGGGATTTGGGAGCAAGGAGCTTTCCTGGGGGAAATGGAGTTGAAGTTGCTCGGCACACACAATCTTAGCAATGCACTAGCTGCGGTAGCAGTGGGTCGATTGTTGGGGTTGGAGTTTTCGGCGATCGCCAAAGCGATTGCTGGCTTTGAAGGGGCTCGCCGCCGTTTTGAAGTGCGGGGTTTTCACAATGACATCCTGTTTGTGGACGACTACGCCCACCACCCCAGCGAAATTCGGGTTACCTTGGCCGCTGCTCGCTTACGCATCGAAGGTAACGAAAAGAATTCCAAATCCCGAAGAGTAGTTGCTATTTTTCAACCGCACCGTTACAGCCGAACTCTGACATTTTTGCCAGAATTTGCTCAATCTTTTGGGGATGCAGATTTGGTTGTGGCTTGCGATATTTATAGTGCTGGGGAACCGAATTTAGGAGAGATTAGCGGGCAGCAGGTTGCTGATTTGATTGCTAAAGAAGGCCGAGAGGTTGAGTTTCAATCTTCCCTGGAGTCGGTAAGTAAGTTTTTAACCGAAAATCTGCAACCGGGGGATTTGGCTCTGTTTTTGGGTGCTGGCAATCTGAATCAGATTATTCCAGAGGTGATGGCTTTTTATCAACAAGCCGATCGCCCGGATTAGCTCTCGCCCGCCCCAAGTCGATCGACATGATGGCGGTGCAGGTTGTACCGACACTGCTGTCTGGCGACTCTCTCAAAACAGTCGCATAAGTTACGCAAACAGAATTTGCTACCACCTCTTCAAGCGAATGTATTTTTAAGGATTTTCAAGATGGTGACTATATCGAATGACTCCTGTGTGAAGGAAAATCGGCGAGTGTATTCTCCTATTTCTTTGCGGGGAACTGACTGTAAAATTAATTCTCAAGTTTCTTTGGCGGGCTTGACTTCTTTCCGAGTCGGCGGCCCGGCTGAGTGGTACGTCGCTCCCCGCAGTCTGGAGGCTTTGCAAGCGAGTTTTACCTGGGCGCACGATGAAGGGATACCGGTGACTCTCCTAGGCGCGGGTTCTAATTTGTTGGTGAGCGATCGGGGTTTGTCCGGTTTGGTCGTCGCCACTCGCTACCTGAAACAGGTAAACTTTAATGCAGAAACAGGTCAAGTTACAGCCGGGGCGGGGGAGTCAATCCCCCGCCTCGCTTGGTTGGCGGCTAAGCGGGGCTGGAAAGGCCTGGAATGGGCAGTTGGCATACCGGGCACTGTGGGAGGGGCTGTGGTGATGAATGCAGGCGCTCACAGGGGCTGTGCTGCTGATATTCTAGTCAACGCTCGCCTGCTATCCCCTAATGGTAAGGTGGAAATTCTCACACCAGAAGGTTTAGGCTATCGTTACCGGACTTCAGTGTTGCAAGGGGGCGATCGACTGGTAACAGAAGCGACTTTCCAGTTGCAGCCGGGATTCGATCGATCGCAAGTCATGGCAGAAACCAATAACAATTTCAGCCAGCGGCGGACGAGTCAACCCTACCACCTGCCTAGCTGCGGCTCAGTTTTCCGCAACCCCAGCCCCAAGGCGGCAGGCTGGTTAATCGAACAAGCGGGACTCAAGGGATATCAGATCGGCGGCGCACAAGTAGCTCAGCGTCATGCTAATTTTATTCTTAACTGCGGGTCAGCAACGGCTAACGATATTTTTCAAGTGATCCGCCACGTTCAACAGCAAGTCGAGCAGCGGTGGTCGCTGTTGTTGGAGCCAGAAGTTAGAATACTGGGAGAGTTTCCCTCCTAAGGCATCATTAGAAGTAACGCGGAAACGGCACACTGCCACCCCACACACCATCACAAACGACTTATGACAAAATCAGGACAAGGATTTGGCTTCGGCTTGGGCAAAATGAAAGAACTGACTGAAGCTTTCAAAAAAGCTCAGCAGGTTCAAGAAGGAGCTAAAAAGCTCCAAGAAGAGTTGGATGTAATGGAAATTGAGGGAACTGCCGGCGGCGGCTTGGTTAAGGTTTTTCTCAGCGGCAACCAAGAACCCCGCCGCGTCGAAATCTCACCGGATGCCCTCGGTGAAGGTGCTGATGTGGTTTCTGAACTCGTCACGGTGGCGATGCAGGATGCCTACACTAAGTCTACGGCAACGATGCGGGAGAAAATGGAAGAACTGACCGGCGGACTTAATCTCCCCGGTTTCTAAGCGCTCAGTCAGCAGTCAGCAGTCATCAGCCATCAGTTGACTGTTGACTTTTGACTGATTAAACTTTCTGGAAAACCCCTATAGTAAGGTGCGTCGCCCTACGATCGTTCATGGAACTTGCAGGTTGTCGAAGGCGACGTACCCTACAAATTAGCAATGTTGACTGTTGACTGACTAATAACAAATAACAAATAACAAATAACAAATAACAAATAACAAATAACTAATGACTAAATTATTGTTTGTCTGCCTTGGCAACATCTGCCGATCGCCCTCAGCAGAAAATATTATGAATCACTTAATTAAACAAGCTGGTTTGAGCGATCGCATCACCTGCGATTCAGCCGGAACTGGCGGCTATCACATTGGCAGCCCCCCTGACAACCGCATGGCGTTGGCGGCGAGAAAGCGCAAGATTGAATTGTTAGGCGAAGCCCGCCAATTTAACAGGAAAGATTTTGAAAATTTTGATTTGATTTTGGCGATGGATCGCGACAATTATCGCAATATTCTTGCTGTTGATACTGCGGGAAAATATAAAGATAAAGTGCGCTTGATGTGCGAATTTTGCCGATCGCACGACTTGAAGGAAGTTCCAGATCCTTACTACGGTGGGCCGGAGGGATTCGATCGGGTAATTGATTTACTGTTAGATGCCTGCGAGGGTTTGTTGGAGTATGTGAAGAAGTAGTCGGTGATTATTAGTTATTAGTTATTGGTTATTGGTCAATACTTCGGACAGTTTTTCAACGACTCTGTAAGCGTTACAGCGTAAGCCCTGGCATTTTTAATGTTTTTTTGAAAGTCAGGGCTAGACTCAAACATTGAAAAAATACTCATCCCTATAGCCATCAAGGGTTTGAGATACTCGATTAGATCTAAAAATGTCCGAAGTATTGATTGGTTATTGGTCGATCAAAATAACCTCTGCCCAATGCCCAATGCCCAATGCCCAATGCCCAATCCCCAATGCCCAATTACCAATTACCGACCAAATGGTGTTCCATCGCAAAGCGAACCAGTTCTGCCCGGTTGTTGCTTTCAGTTTTTCTGAACAAGCTGCTGACGTGCTTTTCGATGGTGCGAGGACTGAGGTGGAGCCGATCGCCGATTTGAACATTAGAAAGACCTTCTGTCACCAAATCTAGCACTTCCTGCTCTCGTTGCGTCAAATTCGGAGCATCGCCAGTGCCATATACCCGCGCGAACGAGCTATCCCGTAGGGAATCGCGCGTTTCTGGTTTTTGAGTTAAAAAATCAGTTTGAGGCTGGTCATTGGCGGTGATACCTGCCTCTGTTGGCATCGGTTCGGGTTCCGAGGTACGAGACGGTGCCTGAGCAATTAGAGCGTAGCGTTCGAGCAAAGAGCGAATTACCGCCCCCAATTCCGGGAGTTCAAAAGGCTTAGCCAGATAATTGTCGCACCCCATCTGATAGCCCCGAATCCGTTCCTGCGTGCTCGTGCGTTCCGTCAAAAAAATCACCGGTAGCAATCGGAAGGCGGGACGAGTCCGAACTCGACGCACGAATTCGTAGCCATCCATCTCGGGCATTGTAATGTCGGTAACAATCAAATGTGGCTGAAATTCCTCTACCAAGCCTAAAGCATCTTTGCCGTTCTCAGCAGCGATTACAGAGTATCCCGTAATTTCCAGATAATCGGTAATCGACAAGCGCGTCGCGAAATCGTCGTCAGCAACCAGAATCGTCAAGGGCATGGGCGGACATTAAAAATTAAACATTAAAAATCAAAAGTGAAATTAATCACTTTTAATTTTTAATTCTACTGTTTAATTCTGTTGTTGACACTCCCCGAATATCAAGGTACGGGGATTTTTAAGACATTTCTGTCAAAATATCCCTATTGTTAGGGTTCCTTTCGCTGACTGCGTTTACACGATTAAGTGCGTAGTCATGTCTCCTCAAAATGTTTTGGGCGTAGACTTTCCCACCGGGAGGGGGTAGGTTTTTAAATCTTGTCTGATGTGTTTATTTTACCATATTCATTTGTGAAGATGGATTTGTTATTTTACTGAACAATGGCGAAAAGCCGGCCACTCAAGAAGGGGTTTTAGACCCATCTCTCTGATAAGTTGCAGTTAAAGTACCAGGTTGCGCTAATGTTCCCTGCAAAGCTACGCCGCGCCCGTTGGCTGCCAAATGCCGCAGAGTTTTGTAAATTGTCTCGATTTGCTCTGGTCTTCCGGCTTTTTTTGCTATTTCTGATACAGACAGAGGTGTTGGAGCGTCTTTGATAACTTGCAGCACCAGTTGCTGCAAATCCAACACAGCAGCGGCCGCTTTTTTACCGGCTTCAACCCCTGGCTGGTGATAGGCATTGACATTTACCAAGGAACCGTAAAAACCTACGGCTCTTTCGTAGAGGGCGATTAATGCTCCTACTGTCCGAGGGTTGACTTGGGGAATTGTGACGGTGATTGAATCTCGATGATTTTCGTACAAAGCTTGTCGAGTTCCCTGCAACAAACCAGATAAATAATCTCCCGAGGTGACGCCCGGTTCTACTTCTGGAGAAATTCCTTGCCTGTCTTCCAAAACTTCGATAAATGTTAGGAAGAAATTCGGCACGCCTTCTCGGAGTTGCTGGACGTAGGCGTGTTGGTCGGTACTGCCTTTGTTGCCGTAGACTGAGATTCCTTGATAAACTGTGTTGCCGTCTAAATCTTTTTCTTTGCCGATCGATTCCATGACTAATTGCTGCAAATAGCGGCTGAACAATAGCAGGGAATCTTTGTAAGGCAAAACTACCATGTCTTTCTCGCCGCGTCCGTTGCAGGCAAAATACCAGGAGAGGGCTAAAAGGGCAGCGGGATTGTTTTTAATGTCGGGAATTCTGGTAGCTTCGTCCATGACTTTAGCGCCATCGAGCATCGCCCGAATGTCGATACCTTGCAAAGCTGCTGGTAAAAGTCCGACTGCTGAGAGTTCCGAAGTGCGTCCTCCCACCCAGTCTGACATGGGGAAGCTGGCAATCCAGCCTTCGGATTTGGCTAATTTGTCTAGTTTGCTGTCTGTGCCGGTGATGGCAATTGCCTGTTTGGCGAAGTCGAGTTTTTGGGCGGCGAAGGCTTTTTGAACTTCGATCATGCCGTTGCGGGGCTCGGGGGTGCCGCCGGATTTGGAGATAGTAATTACTAAGGTGCTGCTGAGTTTGTCTTTGATTTTGTTGAGGATGCGATCGATCCCAGCCGGATCTGTGTTGTCGATAAAATGAATTGCTAGGGGCCCAATATCTGGGGATAACGCTTCGGCGACGAATTGAGGGCCGAGGGCAGAACCGCCAATGCCGATCGAGATAATATCGGTAAATTGCGGAGCAAATGGTGGCTTGATATCGCGACTTTGAATTTTCTTGACAAATTCTTCGACTTGTGATATTCCTTCGACTATTTCTTGTTTTAATTCTGGAGTGGGAGCTAAATCGGGGTTTCGCAGCCAGTAGTGGCCCACCATGCGGTTTTCGTCGGGATTGGCGATCGCCCCTGCTTCTAAAGCTGCCATGTCTTTGAAAGCTTTGTCAAATTTGGGTTTCATTGTGGCGACGAAAGCGTCGTCAAATCCCATGCGACTGATGTCGAGGTAAAGCCCCAATCCAGAGTGATAGTAAAGCCAGTCTTGGTAGCGTTGCCAGAGTGCTGTGGCATCCATAGGAATTCTCTACAATTTTTATAATGTGCGATCGGGCTAGTCGGGAATCAACCAATTGTAGTTTAAAACGATGTTATGTATGGCTTTTGCAGAATCCCAATAAATTTAAGCATTACTCGTGTGACGCTCCCACGCCTCCGCGAAGCGCGGTAGGTGTAGGCTTCTCAGAGGCTCCGAAGAACCTGTAGAACTTCCTTCGAGGTAGAATTGGTAATAGAAGCAACTATTTCGATTCCACCCTTACGGCGTTTTATACTGGGGAACACGTCCAGCCCCAGTCTCTTTAGGTTGATACCAGAATTAATATCCCTGTCAACCCAGAGTTTTTCAGTCTCATCCCAATACTGGCGAATACTGCAATCAGTGAAGACAACTTCATCTCGATATGCGAGTAATTGGGATGTGTAGGCAGGATTTTTCGCGATTACTATGGCTCCAGCTTTCGCAGCTATGTGACCAAGAATCGTAAAAAATTGTCCGAATGCGGCATCGCTCCAAGACTTATTCAGTCCAGATTTAGCAGCTTGTCCATTAGGAAGATAACTTCCACCCTCATCTTGTTTTGGTGCATTGCGACGTGACAAACCTTTAAGATTAAGGTTCTCATGAAAGAAAACTTTTTTGCCAGTTCTCACTAATTTGTGAGCGGTTTTATAGTGGAAATCTCTGCGACATCTGGCGATTTTTTGGTGTTGCTTCCCTTCTTGTTTGGCCAGTTTGCGTCTAGATTTAGACCCAAGTTTACGAGCATTTTTCTTGGTAGAGATCCGAGTAAGTTTGTGTTGGCTCTTTCTCAACACCTTGATTGATGGCAGTTTGATACCCTCGGAGGTGGCAAGATAATCATCTTCATGCAGCACTGCATCCATGCCTAATGAGTTATCCCAAGTAGGGATGATGTCATCAGAATAAACAGGTACGCTTGGATCTTCAAGTCGGAGATTTACAAACCATCCATCATTTTTATTGATAAACTGCAACTGTTTGAAAATTGCACCATCTGGCAAATGACGATGAGAACGAACTTTAACCAGTCCAATCTTGGGAACTTTTATATATAAATATTTACCTCCAATAGAACAAGAGTGTAGATCTAATCCAGCACCTTCAATCACCAAAGAGCGATATCTGGACTGTGACTTAAAGCGAGGCTTTCCACTCCGATTACCATTATTATCGCCAGCCAGAAACCTTTCAAACGCTAAATCTGTACGTTTACAAACTTGCTGTAATGTGTTTGCTGGAACGCGAGAGAAATCTAATGCTTCTCCAGACCACTCTACAGTTACAGGCTGTTTTTTAATATCTGGTAGATACTTTTTCTGGCTGTAGTAATTTGGGCGATCTTGCAGTTCGGGGAGTGGTGTAATTAATGGGCAAGCATTAACTGGACTTCTATTGCGCTCCCACCATTCAAATCTATCCCCTAGTTGACGGTTATACCAATATTGGCAAGTCCGCAACCAAACATTCAGCTCTAGCTTCTGTTCGGTGCTTGGAAGTGCTTTGTATTGGTACGTGTATTTCACAGAGCAATAGTCAGTGAGTTAATTTTAAGATACACTCATTGTATCAGCAAACATTTGAATGTGCAATGAAAGATGACTTCGTTAGTAAGGGAAGATCGATCGGTGACTTGAAAGTTCATCTGGTCTTGACTACCAAATATCGCAGAAAGGTGTTTGACGCAGCAATGCTGTCAAGGCTGCATGAGATCTTTCTAGATCTACGGGTGAAGTGGGATTGCAAATTAGTTGAAATCAATGGTGAACAAAACCATATTCACTTACTATTCCAGTATCATCCAGACTTACAAATCAGCACTGTGGTAAACAACTTAAAATCAGTATCTTCGCGTCGGCGATTGCTTCACTTCGTTTCGCAATGACAATAGCGCAAGTAATTTGCCGGAACTGATATCCGGCAATCAGCGGCTAAAAATATAACGCACAACTCTCGATCGACCCAAGTGTAGTAGAATATACAGATATTAGAATTAAAAGTGCGATCGACTTATGCTTACTCTATCTCCAGAATTACAAGAAAGATTAGCAACTCCGCTGAAAATCGGCGACTTTGAAGTCAAAAGTCGCGTCCTGCAATCGCCCTTATCCGGCGTAACCGATTTGGTATTTCGCCGCCTGGTGCGCCGCTATGCCCCGGATTCGATGATGTACACCGAAATGGTCAACGCTACAGGTTTGCACTACGTGAAGCAACTGCCGCGAATTATGGAAATCGATCCAAACGAGCGCCCAATTAGCATTCAATTGTTTGACTGCCGGCCGAATTTCTTGGCGGAAGCGGCACAGAAAGCTGTGGCAGAAGGAGCGGATACAGTTGATATTAATATGGGCTGTCCCGTTAACAAGATTACCAAAAACGGCGGCGGTTCTTCGCTGCTGCGAGATCCCGAAAATGCCGAAGCAATTGTGCGGGCGGTTGTGGATGCTGTAGATGTTCCTGTGACAGTCAAAACTCGCATCGGTTGGACTGACAAAGAAATTAATATTCTGGAATTTGCCAAGCGGATGGAAGATGCGGGAGCAAAAATGATTACCGTGCACGGCCGCACGCGATCGCAAGGTTACACCGGCCCGGCAAAATGGGAGTGGATTCGTCGCGTCAAGGAAGTTTTATCGATTCCCGTCATTGGTAACGGAGACATTTTTTCCGTGGAAGCAGCGGTGCGCTGTCTCGAAGAAACTGGTGCCGACGGAGTCATGTGTTCGCGGGGAACTTTGGGCTATCCATTCTTGGTGGGAGAAGTCGATTATTTCTTGAAAACAGGTGTAGAAAAGATACCTCCGACACCAATTGAACTCCTCGAATGTGCTAAGGAACATCTGCGGGCTTTGTGGGAATACAAAGGTGAAAGCGGTGTCTCTCAAGCGCGCAAGCACTTAACCTGGTATGCTAAGGGCTTCCCCGGTGCTGCGGAATTGCGAGGTGTGTTGGCTGTAGTAGAAACGGTTGAGCAAGGTTGTGATTCGATCGATCGCGCGATCGAGCAATTGCCCGCAGTTTAAAACCCTGGGAGAGGGGCTCGCCAAAAGCCCGCTGTTGCGAGTCCAATCGCTCGCAAAAAGTAAGGTTCGTAGTGAGGACTTTAGTCCTCTGAATTAGAGGACTAAAGTCCTCACTACGAACCGTTTTTATTAACAGTTGAAAATTTGTGTGTAGGGGAAAGCATGGACTCATTAAAAGGGCGAGATTTATTAAGTCTGGCCGATTTAAGCATTGACGAATTAAATTATTTACTGGATCTCGCAACCAGTTTAAAATCGGGAATGGTCAAGCTGAAACGCAATAAAGTTCTCGGCTTGTTATTTTCCAAAGCTTCGACACGCACGCGGGTGAGTTTTACGGTGGCAATGTATAAATTGGGAGGGCAAGTAATCGACCTCAATCCCAATGTAACACAAGTCAGCCGTGGCGAACCTTTGGTAGATACAGCCAGGGTTTTAGACCGATATTTAGATATTTTGGCAATTCGGACTTTCGAGCAAAAGGATTTAGTAACTTTTGCCAATTATGCCAAAATCCCTGTAATTAATGCTCTGACAGATGACGAACATCCATGTCAAGTGCTGGCTGATTTAATGACAGTCAAAGAGTGTTTTGGCAAGCTGGAAGGACTTACCCTGACTTATTTTGGGGACGGCAACAACATGGCAAATTCGCTGATGTTGGGGTGTGCAATGATGGGAATGAATGTCAGAATTGCTTGTCCTCAAGATTTCCTACCAAATCCTGAGATAGTGGCAAAAGCTCAGGCGATCGCGAATGGCAAAACAGAAGTTACTGTGACTGCTGATGCGGAAGCTGCTGCTAAGAATACTCAAGTGATTTACACTGATGTTTGGGCAAGTATGGGACAGGAAGAGGAAGCTAAGCTCAGGATTCCTTTGTTTGAGCCTTATCAGGTAAACGAACGACTGGTAGGAATGGCCGATCGCAATGCCATTGTACTGCACTGTTTGCCGGCACACCGCGATGAAGAGATTACGGATGCGGTGATTGAAGGTTCGCGATCGCGCGTTTGGGATCAGGCGGAAAATCGAATGCACGCCCAGCAAGCTTTGCTAGCTAGCATTCTCGAAAGCGATTAGGAATTAGGTTCGTAATTAGGTTCGTAGTGAGGACTTTAGTCCTTCGGCCAATCCGCCAGGGGTTTAAACCCCTGGCTCAAAGCTTAAGTCGGTTCAAACTGAGATCTTGCACCATTCTCAATTAGCTTTTTAGGAACGGGCTAGAAGCCCATTCCACAAGAAATTCATCTTTTGTGGAACAGGCATCTTGCCTGTTCTTAAGAATGGTGCAAGATGTGAGTTTTAACCGACTGCAAGTATTCTATTAGTTTGATATCAGTTTTCAATTTGATATAATAGGTGGCAGCATTTCCCCAATTGCGATATTAACAGCAGGAAATTGGAGCGGTGAAATGCTGGCAGTTTCCTCAAGAATGACTTCGCTTTGATATCCATATTCAGTGGGTTCTCGGAAAACGTGCAGTTGTCTCTCATTCACATTTAATACCCAATAGTCGGCAATTCGCGATCGCGCGTAAATTTTGGCTTTAACTTCGCGATCGTAAGCTAAGCTGCTGTCTGCTACTTCGATAATTAGATATACTTCTGAAGGAGTCGGATGGTGAGTGGCGTAGTCAAACGGATCTATTATTACTACAGCGATATCCGGTTCAGGTTCAGAATTGTCATCGAGGGCGATCGGGCTTTTATAATAAACATCAACCTGATTTCCCAGAATATCTCGCAGTACATTAGCAGTGCGTCTCGTGGCGGAAGTGTTAGCAGTTCCTTTATCACTGATTGTGATGATATTTCCTGAAAGTAGTTCAACTCGCTCCTCTGGGTGAAAAAACCCCATCTCTCCCAGCTTCTGATATTCTTTAACTGTCCATTTGCGGATCGTAAAAGGGGCTTCTGTTATCAGCATAGCTTCACCAAAAATATCGCAATTCCATCCAGGATAATATGATTGTAACTGACGTAAAGTATGCAGCGGTAATCCGAGCGGGATTGTGCAGCCTCTCCATTCCCACTCTCTGGGCCCTCTGCGCTCTCTGCGGTTGATAAAAAAACAATAAAATGTTCAAATGATTCAGGTGGCGATCGCAGAATTAGCGTAAATTGCCAACTGCGATCGATTTCGCAAATTCAACCGATTCAATAAATGAGTGACATGAGTTTTCACCGTTCCCTCAGAAATAAACAACTCCTGGGCAATATCTCGGTTGGTTAAACCTTTACCAATCAACCGCAATACCTCTTGTTCGCGCGGGGTTAATTGTGCCAGTTCAGATTGTTTTGACGGTTGAGTAGTAGGTGTTGGAGTCGTAGGTGCAGCACTAAATCCTGTCATTAGCTTATCCATTAAACCAGGTGCCAGTTGAGTGTAACCGGATTGCACCAAACGAATTGCCTGCGCTAACTCTTCCGATGGCATATCTTTCAACAAATAGCCCTTAGCTCCGGCTCGCATCGCATCAACAATGTATCCATCGTCATCAAAAGTAGTTAACACCAAGACACTCGTGTTGGGAAATGACTGGCAGATCAGGCGAGTTGCTTCTCTACCATCCATCACGGGCATTTTTAAATCCATTAATACAATATCGGGTTGGAGAGCTTCGACTTGCTCTAGGGCAGCTTTACCGTTATGGGCAATTCCAATCACTTCTAAATCTGATTCAAGACTTAACATAGCCTTGAGTCCTTGGCAGATAAGCTGCTGATCGTCAACTAACAACAGGCGAATCATGGCGATATTCCTAAAATCTATTATCCCATGATAGTTCTTAATTACACAGACAAAGAAAAAACACGGAAAGGCGTTAGGTGAGTTTTACATTTTGTTACATCGAGTAATACTAGGTCTGAATTACTCATCCCTTTTATTTGTACCTACTCAAATCTTGCAGCAATCTCAATCTTAGGGGGGTATTTGGGGGTTATTTGTGGGGTGGGGGCGGGTTTATTTAAGCTATCTGCAAGCTTCAAAGACCTTGGCGAACCCGCCCCTACAGCTTGTTGACGGTCAGATCTATCTAACTTAAGGGCAAGTTAACATCAATTCTGCACCCCGCTTCGGGTGATGTTTCCAGGTGAAACTCTCCATTGAGAGAAGCTATTCGCTCTCGCATCCCTTGCAATCCAAACCCGCCAGCACGACTTTCCAACTGGAACCCCCGCCCGTTATCCTCAATACTCAAAAGCACTCGATCGCGCGTTGTTTGCAATTGCAGGCGCACTTCAGTAGCTTCGGCGTATTTGCAAATGTTGGTCAACGCTTCTTGCACGACCCGATACAGCGTTTTGGCAACTTGAGGCGGTAACACAACTTCCACAGCAATGCTGCTGGTAACAGTGACACCCGTACTCTGGCGAAAGTCTTCGATCAGGGAGACAATCCCCTGTTCCAAGGGTTCTTCTGCCTCTGCGTCAGCCCTCAGCGCATTTACCGATTGTCGAACTTCTTTCATCGCCACCTTACCGAGTCGCTGGGCTTGTTCTAAAAACGGTTGTGCATCTTTGGGATCGTGCTGCCAAAGTTTCACGGCGGTTTGCAGTTGAATGTTGAGCGAAGTCAAGGCATGACCCAGCGAATCGTGAATCTCTCTAGCAATCCGATTGCGTTCCTGAACCGCTGCTAAATCTTCTATTTGCAGGGCATATTCCCGTAGCTGCGCGTGGGCTTGCGATAGTTGTTCCTGGGTTCTGCGTTCTGCTAGTAAGGTACTGACCAACTGCGACACAAAAAATAGTCCCAAGCCAAACATCAACAATTCTGCTGTCTGGTGCATCCAAATTTGCTGTTGCTCGACATTAGGTAACATCAGGGGTATTACTCTCTGAAGATACTGAAGCTGGTGAAACATATACATTACCAGCGAAAGACCTGCCACTATCCACCGACCGGGAGATTCAAATAAAAAACAACTGCGAATCAACACGATCAAATACAGTGTCGGTAGGATATGCAGGTATCCCAAGGTAGTTCCGTAGAAGATTAAACCCATTTCGATCGCCGTATAGAGATAGCGAAACGATGTTTTGCCCGAGGGCAAGATCCATCCCATCAAACCCAGGGATACCAGGATCAGAATGTGCTGTACGGGAATGCTTTGACGCTGCCACGCTTCGATCGCAGCCATCACTCCACAACTGCCTAACATGATCCATTCGGTGTACAGCAAAAAGCGAAATGGCTGGGGTTGGGTTTTTAGTAGAGGTGCGATCGCCGTCATGACTTTGGACTCCTGTATTTGCGTGTCTCAGTATTCCCAAAAAATACTGCAAGTCAGACTGAATGTCGATAAAATTCGGCAATTTTCTAACTTTCGCTGATGCTACCCCTGGGAACCACGACTAAAGTTATAGCCGATCGGGATAGGCAGCGCGCATATCGCACTCGGCAGTAACGGGCGATCGAGACTTTTGGCAGATGAGAGGGCGATCGAGAGTATCCATTTCGTTGATATCAGAATGCTTTCAGATCGAGACGTTTTTCAGATGTGTTGAACCGAATCCATTTCCTAAGATTGTGACTAATAGCAAACCAAAGCAAACTGTTTTGATTTGCCTCAATAAATCACTTAATATCTAGGAGCAACGAACATGGCTTTAGTTAATGGAACCAACGGCAACGACAATCTGAACGGTACTGCTGCGAGCGATACCCTGCGGGGATTGGACGGAAACGATAATCTGTTTGGCGGTTTTTTTGGTGACGATCTTCTTGATGGTGGAAACGGAAACGATACAGCGACCTATCTGGGATTTGGCAATAACATAAATGCTTCCTTAGAGACGAACAAAGCAACTTTTTTTGGAGGTAGCGGAACTTTCATCGGTATTGAAAACTTAATTGGTGGTAACAATCAAGATGTCTTAATCGGCGATGGTGGGAGCAATCGGCTCGATGGTAGTGCTGGCGGTGACGACATCTCGGGCCGGGGAGGAGACGATTTCCTAATTGGTGGAGACGGATTCGATATTTTAAGGGGAGAATCAGGCAACGATAACCTGCGAGGTGGTAACGATACGGATCTGCTAGAAGGTGGCGATGGGTTCGATTTCCTAGCTGGCGATAAGGGTAACGATACGATGATCGGTGGTAACGGCGATGATAACTTTCAATGGGTGGATGGTGACGGCAGCGATTTGATTCAAGGCGACAGCGGAAGTGATAACTTGTTATTCAACGGTTCGATCGCCCAAGGGGATAATATTAGCCTCAGCAAATCTGGCTCGAACATTATATTGCAGCGCACCAATCTCGTCCCCGTAACCTTAACAACCACAGGCATAGAAAGTTTTAATGCAATTAACGGTCTAGGTGGCGATGACGTGTTGAATATCAGCAATCTAGATCTGGCAAGCGGTGTCCAATTTATCCAATTCACGGGGGGAGAAGGCAACGATCGCCTGAATACGAATAATGTATCGGCACGAATCATTGCTGGTGGCGGTAACGGAAATGATAACCTGAGTGGTGGCAACAACAACGACGAGCTATTTGGCAATCGAGGAAATGATATTCTTCTGGGAAATAACGGGAATGACACGTTGAAAGGTGCCGAAACCGACATAGGAGGAGGCAAAGGTGAAATTGATGTGCTAATTGGCGGTGCAGGAGCAGATACTTTTGTGTTAGGACAGTCGGGGATAACCAGTTATGACGATCGCGACGGCCTGTTAGACAGATTTGAGGACTTTTTCAATGGCAACATTGAGATTGATGGTCTGAGCGATTTTGCCCGCATCACCGACTTTCAATCTGGTATCGATCGCATTCAACTAGGTGGGTCGCGCGATAGCTACGTGCTCAGATCCGTCCCCAATTCCCTGCAAGGAGGGGCTGTCAATGCAGATATGGGAATTTTCAAGAAAGGACCTTTACAGCCCCTTGAGTTGATTGCGATCGTTCAGGATGCACCCAGTAACCTCAGCCTGACCAATACAAGTCAATTTACCTTCAGCTAGTTTTGTGGCGATCGCACTGCTTTAAATTTGAATCGAGTATGGTGTTGCGTGATGCAAAAAACACGCAGCACCTTTTGTCGATCGCCCCCAACTCATAAGTATGTCCAAGGAAGAGGGAAGAAGGGGAGAGGGGGGAGAGGGGGAGAGGGAAGAGGGGGATAGTGGAAGAGTGGGAGAATTACCAATTATCAATTACCAATTAAGTATAGTCTTTATCAGGTAGATGAGGTACAGTATAACTCAACTAAATTAACCAAGAAATATCTATTCAAAAAATCGTTAAACTAAATAACTAGATAGCAGCGCAGCCACAGGGTAAGATAAAACAAACAAACTTGGAGTAAACTTGATGTTCCCCCTAATTTTCCAAATTCGTCAACTTCCTGACCTAAAATCTCAGAAATATGTTTCTGTGTACGGGCAAAATGTCCGGCAGAAGGTACTAAGCAGCCAAAAAGACTTTTTACTACTGCTTAGCGATCTCGGTCGGGTGTACAACCTCACATTTTCCATCCGATATCGCTATGCACCAGGTTCTCCTAAATTTGATGAACGATTGAGTATTTATCTAGTTGTAAGCCAATTAGAAACAAATGAATCGAATGCAGCGAATGACGAATTAGCTACAAATATAAAAAATGTTATCACCAAAGGTTTTCTCAGCCAGTTTTATCAAAAAATAAAATTCTTAGCACAAGCACCACCAATTCAGAGTCTGGATTGGGTAACTCATATAGGCGAAGCTATTAAATATGAAGAGATTATCAGCACAAGCCTTAACTACTATGAAGAAAAAATTGAAAGTACAAAATCTAAAAAGTTCATTAATGGTTACTATGTTCCATTACTATGGGAAGCTGAAGACACCAATGATATGCTGGTAATATGTCAAGCAATTGCCAGTTTCAATAGTCCCTTAATACTGGAGATAACCCTGCAACCAGACAACTGTTCTATTCAACAAAAATCAACTTGGATCAACGCTTTAAATCAATATTTAATACAGCTCAAAAATGAGGAGGCGCCCTTAAAGTCAAATAGGTTGTGTAAAAACAATAAAAACGCACAATTAGTATCACGAATTTACGAAAGATATCAAGCTTCTTATTTAACAGAAAGTCTATATCAGTACACTTTTAAGGTTTTAGGTAAAGATGAGCTACCTATTCGTAGTGTATTGGGAACTTTGCTTTTAAGCGGCACTAAAAAGAGCCGCTATCGCACGATAGTATTAAACCACAATCATCCTGCATTTAAACGTAGTCTCACTGACACACAAAAGGGTCAAATATCAACAGTTGCACAATGGGAAGAATGGGATAAAGGTTTGAGAGAATCAGAGTTTGGCGATCGAGATATGACAAAAAGTCAAGAGCGCGTATTGATGAAACACTTAGAACCACTTCATCACTATGCTACTTTTAATGAAATCAGTGGGTTGTTTCGTATTGTTGTTCCCGGTGATGCCCCTGTACCTGGGATTAGTCAGGAAAACGATGTTAGTAGCCTAGATCCAGCAAAGCAATGGATTGATTTTGGGGGTTATGAAACCACTCGACCAGAAAATGCAATTCAAATTGAATTGAATCAATTGAATAAGCACGCTTTTATCTGTGGGGTTCCTGGTAGTGGTAAAACAACTACGGCGTTTAATTTACTGACTCAGTTGTGGTTTCATGATATTCCGTTCTTAGTATTTGAACCTGCTAAAACTGAATATCGATCTCTTTTAAATATCGCTCCCAAGGTTGTCAATCTTAACCTTGAAGAGAGCAAAATCTCTAAGCAATTTTCAGATCCGCAAAAAAATAAGCTGATAGAACTTACCCAAAAATTACGAATTTATACTCTAGGAAATGACCAGATTTCTCCATTCCAGTTTAATCCTTTTGAAGTATCTGACGGTGTACCTTTCTTTGAACACATTGCCAACCTTGAAGCTAGTTTTCGTGGCTCTTTGCCCCTGTTTGGACCTTTGCCAGCTTTAATAGCAGAATCTTTAGAAGAAATTTATTATGACAAGGGTTGGACTGGTAGCGAAGAAGGAACACCTGACCATATGGCAATTCCAACAATGCGAGATTTATACAACAAAATTACCTCTTTATTTGAAACTAAGGATTATGTAGGTGAGGTAAAATCTAACCTCAAAGCTGCTTTAGAAGTTAGAATTGGTAGTTTGTTGCGTAGGGGGGTGGGCGCTATGTTGAATACCCAACGTAGTAATCCTACAATTGCAGAATTGTTAAAATATCCCACCATTCTAGAATTAGATTATTTAAACCAAGACCAAGCTAATTTAATAACGTTTTTTTTTACTGACAAAAATTCGAGAATATATCAAGCGACAACGCACTGAAGAATCGGGGAATCCCGAGCATATCATTTTGCTAGAAGAAGCCCATAATATTGTAGGAAGGAATCTAGGAGTAAGCTCGGCTGAGGAAGGTAATACCAAGCAGGAAGCAGCTAATTATATTACTCGGATGCTGGCAGAAATGAGGGCGCTACGGGAAGGTATTATTATTGCCGATCAACTACCAACTGCTGTAGCTGCGGAAGTGGTCAAAAATACTAATGTTAAAATAGCTCATAGGTTGGTGTCATCAGACGATCGCAAAGATATCGGTCAAGCGATGCTTCTAGATCAGTCTCAGATAGAAGAAATTGCCCGTCTTAGTCCTGGCGAATCTTTTTTATATATGGAAGGTTGGTATCGACCCCGTGCAGTGAAGATTCCGGAAAAGCTTAATGCTAAGGTGAAGCTAGGTATTGAACGCTCTATTACCAACAGCGATATTATCAAACATATTAAAAAGCAATCTTGGTATTGCGATGGGATAGCAACGGTACTTGACACCGCTGTGACCGAACACAAACGCCTGTGTGACGACTATCGTAACAATGTTATCGATCGGCTTCGCACTCACGTAAAAAATCTTTCTTTGAGCTATACTGAATTAGAGGTATTATTTACCGATTTAACGCGGGAAATTTTTGACCGCTTAGTTGGGGAATTACATTTTACATTCAAGCGATCGCCCGAAGACGTGCGATCGGCACTCCGAGAAATAGATCCCCGAAATCCCCGAAGTTTTAGGAACTTGCACCCTGCGAACCATCTAAGTTTGAGAGAATTACTGGATTTGCGATCGCACCTTCTAGCTCATCTAGCTACCTTTGTTCAGCAACACCAGGAAGTTATGACTGCCTACAGTCGCCTTATTGGTGACAGACACAGACAGGAATGGCAACAGGTAACTCGCTTGTCAGAAGCTATCCGACATCGGGTGGCAACATTAGCAGACTTTTTGGGTAAACCCGAGTTAGCCACCACCCTTCAAGAAGAATTTGCTATATTACAAGTAGACGAGCGCAAACTAATTGAAAGAGAGTATGCAACACTTGGAGATAGGTTAAAGAAGTTGAAAGAAAGTCAGAAAGACTGGGAGGCTAAGCTTAAAGAAGTTTTAACTTTAGCGATCGAGCAAGCCAAGGTAAATAAAGTTAATCAAGATATGAAATTAGGAGGGCAGTAAAGTTGCATCCAGATGTCGAAAATTTAGGTCTTGACTATGAGAATTTTGTAGATAGAGCGTTAAAACTAAATCAGTCCTATCTAGATTTGCTGAAGCTATTTGAGGAAGTTAGCTTAGTCCCAGCTTTGCTAAATGAGTTAGAAAAAGATGGTAGTTCACCTCTCAAAGTTGTCGATGCCATGCTACTCTCTCAATTGGAGCTTCATAAGAATTTCACTGAGTTGGCAAAATTAATTGCCAATGCTCAATCTCGTTTTATTAACGATCCAGAAGCAATGGATCTGAAGGCTATTAGCCATAATTGTCAGGTTATGGAAAAGTTTATTAGCGGCATTGATTTTAACCAATTAAAACAAATGTTTGTTGAGCTAAGTAATCCATAGGAGTAAAGAGATGGAATTCCAAAGCGAGCAAAACTTGGAAGAAGAAATCAAAAAAGATGCTGGAGAAATCGTATCAGAAGAATATCGACTCGAAAGCTACAAAAAAGACCTAGAAGCAGTGCAAGCTGCTTTGACGCTGATCAAAAGTCGTTCGGGACTTTATTATCAATCAGATAGTAAGTTAATACAGGAATTGGAAGCAGCTAAAGCGGAAAGCGAGAGGAATGTCGAATCAAGCAAACAAAAGGTTCGTGAGGTGATAGGACGGATGAGATCTAAGCTAAACAGCTTGAATCAACGTATAGCTGCCACAGAAAATCGGATCGGACAAATGCAGCAGGCAGCTAATCTATTAATTCCCAGATATGACCAACCAATGTCTTCAATTCATTCCACGCTTGAAACGCAAATTTGTCAGCAGCAAAATGAAGTAGAAGATGCGAAAGATAAAGGTAATAATATCGGCACATGGATTGACAATGCTGAAAGTTTAGTTAATAATGCTGGCAGAATAGCTGATATAGTAGATACTGGATTCAATATATATAGCGGATTAGCCGATTTAATGAGCAACTTTTAATTAACGGCTGTTAGCAATAGCTAAAACATAATTATTCATAGAATCAACCATGACATTTTACTCTATAAACACTGCAAATGAAATTCTCACTGCCTTCCGCCTATGCAATAACGATCCCAGAGAAGAAGCTAAACTTTTCGATGGTTTAGCAACCCGCCCCGATCCTCCTGTTGATGCTTTTATTGAGTTACTAAAAGATGTGAAGATGGAGTCAGTTTTAGCACTGACTATTCAAGCACTTGGCAAAATTACCGATGCCAGTGTAAAAACTGATTTGAAAGAAAGTAATAATTTGCTAGAAATACTGAGTCAGCAGGCAATATCTGGGCAAAGTGATTTGATTCGTTGGTCAGCAGCAACAACCATTGAGGAAATAGGCTTTAATTTTTTACTATTTGCTAAATCTTTGCCTGCCTACCCCAAACAGATAGCTGACAGGATAGTACAAGCAAGAAACAAGCCTAATAGTAATAGCTCTAATGAATCAGTCAATTTTTGGGATTACTATCGCGCTTTCGATCGGCTAAGAAAACCACCCCATAACTGGAAAATTGCCAACCAGCTTACAGGGCATTCAAATAGTATTTCTTCCCTTGCATTTAGTCCAGATGGCGAGATTTTAGCGAGTGGTTCTAATGACAATACTATAAAACTATGGCAGGTGAGTATAGGAAAAGAAATTCGTACTCTAACAGGACATAGTAGCTACGTTAGTTCTTTAGCCATTAGTCTTGATGGTCTAGTGTTAGTCAGTGGCAGTCATGAGGGGGTAATCAAGCTGTGGCAACTGGCTACAGGTACGCTCCTGCGTAATTTGACCGTAAATTATGCTGTTTTTTGCGTAGCCCTAAGCCCCGATGGGCTGATGTTGGCTAGTGGTAGTAATGATAAGGCTATCAGGCTATGGCAAATAGGTACGGGTCAAGCAATTCGCACCTTCACAGGTCATTCAGGGATAGTTAGTTCTGTAATTTTCAGCCCCGACGGGGAGAATTTGATTAGTAGTAGTCATGACACGAGTATTAAGCTATGGCAGCTAAGCACAGGCAATCAACTACTTAACCTCACAGGTCATTCTCAAGTAGTTACTTCGCTTGCCATCAGCCCTGATGGGCAGATTTTAGCCAGTGGCAGTGGGGATAGTACCATCAAACTATGGGACGTGAATACATGGCAGGAAATGCGTACCTTAACAGGACATTATCATGCGGTTAATTCCGTTGCCTTTAGTCCTGACAGTCAGACGCTAGCTAGTGCGAGTGCTGATAATACAATTAAGATTTGGCAGCTAAGTACAGGGAAAACGCTTCGCACTCTCATCGGGCATTCAGCAGCAATTAATTGTGTTACTTTTAGTCCTGATGGTGAGACTATAGCCAGTGCAAGTAATGACGGCACAATTCAGATTTGGAGGCGTGATTGAGCGAAGAAAATCATTTTATATAATCCGATACAACTTTTGCCTAGAGCTAAAAACAATAGCCTTTCAAGATGGTTTCTGTTTATCCATTCTACCTCTGCAAAACCTATGCAATACAACGATATTACTACTCGCGAGGAAATCTTAAGGGCTTTCGGCGCTTGCCATACTCCCGGCAAAAAGTTAGAACTATTCAAGTTATTAGCCACCCGCCCCGATCCACCAACTAGAGCATTTTTCGATTTGCTAACCAACAAAAATAATCATATTTTAGCACTAGCAATTCAAGCTTTCGGTCAACTAGATGATTGTTTCAAATCTGAGTCTAAAGAAAGTCGGAGGTTAGCAAAAAGCCTAAGCGAGCTTGCACAGTCTGGACAAAGCGATCTGGTTCGATGGGCAGCCGCACAAACAATTGAATCTATAGGATTTGACTTAGCTCTTTATTCAGAGCATCTATCGGGAGAACCCAATCAAATCGCTAATAAAATAGTGCAAACAAAACTCAAAATTTTGACAGACCATACTCCTATATCTGAGCAAGATGAATTTTGGGATTTCTGGACTTATGGGCCTGCGGACAGATTGAAAAATGTTCCTGGGATGACTTCTGAAGTTATTAATGAACTTAGAACTACAGGAAAAATTGATAAATCTCCGTTTTCAATCCTGACAGAGGAAGAAATAGCCCCTGTAAACAAAAAAATGTTGGAGAGGGCTATATATTTTAAACGAGAAAAAGAAAAGATTTTAGATAAATACGAGCTGTTGACTGAGAAGTTAAATGAAATCAAGATTAAATATCCTAATTGTCAAAAAGCTCTACAAAATTTTACATTACAATTGCCTCAAGAAGAAAAGATGAATTTAGAAATTGTTTTAGAAGGAGAAGAATACAAAAATAAAATATCATATTATAACGATCGCTTAAAAAACTATTCATCAGAATTGCATAAATTAATAAGTGCTTACTACAGCAAACTTCACAAACAGAAAACAAGCCAGCCTTGGGGGGAAACTTTTTCCATGTTATGGTATTCAACTTTAGAAACAATATACGAAGTTCATTTATTATTGAGAATACTACTTATTTTAGTAATTTTAGTAATTATTAGTTTAGCAATTTTAAAAACGATAATATTTTTGCTTTTAATTGGATTACCTATAGCTGTATTCTTAATTTTTTATATTATAAGTATTAGAAAGGACTACAGCCGTAGATCCATGCGTTCCTCTCGACGTGAGATACAACAGTTGGAAAATGAGAAGAACGAAGTGCTAAAGTTACTAAGTACAGAAAGCGTAAAGTTATTACCGCCAGCTATTGTTCAGTAGATTGCTACTTTGCTCAATTTCCGCACTTAGTAGTAGAAGCGGCTCATCAGCGTAGGCTTCTATTTCCAAGTAAAATGTTTGAGTGAAATTGAACAGGGTTTTATCTAGACTGTTGCGCCACCGTTCCAGCCGTTCAATTGCCTCAATGTGCAGTTATACTAAGTGTTTTAGGCGTGCTTTGACTGTACAGATTTGAGTATCTATAGCCTTTTTCATGTAGGTGAGGTACAGAAAAACGCTCGAAAATGCTGACATTCACAGAATAGAGTGCACCTCATGTTCGTGAGAACCGCTATAGAATGGAGATGCCAGGAGGAATCAAAGCCAGCCACTAAGCTTTTGAGCGTTCTGGATCTTGCTTTTAATTAAGTGGACTGACTTACGACTAAAGTTATAGCCGATCGGGATAGGCAGCGCGCGCATCGCACTCGGCAGCATATCTATAGTCGATGGTCGATCGCGACTTTTGGCAGATGAGGAGGCGATCGAGAATATCCATTTCGTTGATGTCAAATCGAGACGTTTTTCAGATGTTTTGAACCGAGTCAATCTCCTAGGATTGTGACATAACAAACCAAAGCAAATAGTTTTGATTTGCCTCACTAATTCACTTAATATCTAGGAGCGACGAACATGGCAGTAATTAATGGGAATGGCACTCCAAACGGTACTTTTGCTAACGATCCCCTTCAGAAATTTACCGAAAATCAGATTGCATTAGACGGTTTTAACAGTGCGCTTGGAGAAGATACCATCATCGGCAATCCCCCCGGTAACTTCTCGGGCGGGGCAGAGAGCGAATTGATATTTGGTACGTCAGAGAACGATATTTTATTGGGCGGGGCAGGGAACGATACCCTATTTGGTCTGGCAGGATTCGATACTTTAAAGGGAGAATTAGGAAATGATAGTCTGCTAGGTGACGACGGTGGAGATCTGCTAGATGGTGGTGATGGGGCAGATTTCCTAGCTGGCGAAAAGGGCGACGATACGATGCTCGGCGGCAGCGGCGATGACTTGTTTCAATGGTTGGATGGCGATGGCAGCGATCTAATGCAAGGTGGCGAAGGTAACGATAAATTGTTATTCAATGGTTCCGCGCAAGGGGATAATCTTAACCTCAGCCAATCGGGTTCGGACGTTGTTTTGCAGCGCACCAATCTCGTCCCCGCAACCTTAAAAACTCAAGGTATAGAAAGTTTCGATGCAATTAATGGTGGCGGTGGCGATGATACGTTGAATATCAGGAATCTACCCGTTACAAGTGGCGTCAAATTTATCAAATTCACGGGGGGGGATGGCAACGATCGCATGGATACGGATAATGTATCGGCAAACATCCATGCTGATGGTGGTAACGGCAATGATATTCTCGTGAGCAGTAACGGCAATGATATTCTCTTGGGCGATCGAGGAAATGACCTTATGTTCGGGCGTGACGGGAACGATCGAATTCAAGGTGCCGAGAGTACCAATAAGGGACGGGGTGAGATTGATATGCTCATCGGCGGCGCGGGCCGAGATACTTTTGTGCTGGACAATTTCTATGATGATGGCAACGTCATTCCAGATGGCGATGCGATCAACTTTTTCCAAGGCTTCGATGGCACGGGAGATTTTGCTCGCATCCCAGACTTCGTAATCGGTGAGGATTTGATTCAACTTTCCGGGGCGCGAGGTAACTACGAGCTCAAACCCATTACCAATTCCTTGCAAGGAGGGCGTCCCACTCCAGATATGGGAATTTTCAAGAGAGGAGGATTGTTCCAGCCCATTGAGTTAATCGCGATCGTTCAAGATGCACCGACTGGCCTAAATATCAACGATGCAGCGCAATTTAAATTCATCTAGTTTTCAGGTGCGCGGGTTTCAGCTTAACTTATTTTCTTCCTGTCAGCTTAGTGCGTTTTCTCGATAATCCGGCAGGGGTTTAAACCCCTGCCTCATAGCTTACGGATCGCGAATTAAATAATTTACACATATTTGTGGGATGGGCGTCCCGCCCGTCCATAAAGAACGGGCGGGACGCCCATTCCACAAGAACAATAAAAAATTGTAAGTTATTTAATTCTCATTCCTAAGTCGGTTTTAACCCACATTCCGCACCCCCAACTGGCACATACACGGATTGAGGGGGTAAAAGTGAATTATCCGAGATCGAGCGTGAGCAAAAGCACCCAAAAGATCTGTGCAACAAAGCATCAGCCAGTTAGGAATCCCTAAAAATTGAGGTGAGGCGTGAATTAAATATTCTTAACCCAGAAAACATCAATAATCAGACTGTTACTAACTATTAATTCCCAGCAAATATTTTCAGCAATGTAACTATTAGACATAACTGATGAATCAATAATTAAATTTAAGTCAACCTTACCGAGCAAATGATTAACTTCATTTCACAACAAAAAATAATAAGACCAACAGGTG
>NZ_JAHRFA010000032.1:0-44112 GCF_020883045.1 Microcoleus sp. CAWBG58
GTGTGTTGTCTGGATAAATTCGTACTTTGGCCGCTTTTTTCATATTTCTAATTTAACATAAATCCAAGAAAGTGGTAAATGTGCTTTTGACAGTACGCCGTGATTGTTTGTGGATTCTGCTTCGCTGCATCCAAGAGCCTCTCATCCCCCACCTGCTACATGACCGAAAGCCCTTCGCTGTTCCTTCATTACGCGAGGTGGGGGAGTTCCCGGCGAATTGTTAAAAACCGGGTTGTTTAACCGGCAACAAGAGCGCTTCACAGTTTATTTGGGCGAACAAGTCGGTTTGGGCCACGAGTCCCGCTTAATTTTTTTTCCCAAGAGTCGATCGACCTTTCTATCCCATTGAACCGAATCCGTATAAAATCTAAAAGCGCATTATTCCTGCCTCGATCGCCCCAGCTCGCTCTCAAATCTCAACTTAACCCCGAATCAACGGGTACAAGCCCCCGACGCTGTTGAGTGAGTGGATGCTCCCCCAAATTTAGACCAAAGTTCCTACTCAGGTAATTCAATTGCCGAGTAAATCTAAAATCTATAGCGGTTCTCCAATAAGTGAGGTATGTTCTTCAGTCCAATGCCCAATGCCCAATGCCCAATGCCCAATGCCCAATGAGTATCTGATGTTACTAAGAAAGGCTATAAAATCTAAAATCTAAAATCTAAAATCGACTGATTGATTATGCAAATTGAATGGCAAACCGCCAAAACCTACGAAGACATTCTGTATCAAAAAAGTGGCGGCACCGCCAAAATTACCATCAATCGACCTCACAAACGGAACGCTTTCCGTCCCAAAACCGTGCAGGAATTGTGCGATGCCTTTACTGATGCCCGTGAAGACACAAAAATCGGCGTTGTCCTGTTCACCGGTGCGGGGCCTCATACAGACGGCAAATACGCTTTTTGTGCCGGCGGCGACCAAAGCGTGCGAGGTTCTGCGGGATATGTAGATGAAGGTGGCATACCGCGGTTGAACGTGCTCGACTTGCAGAAGTTGATTCGATCGATGCCCAAAGTTGTGATTGCTTTGGTTGCAGGATATGCGATCGGCGGCGGTCACGTTTTACACTTAATCTGCGACTTGACGATCGCTGCTGACAATGCTATTTTCGGGCAAACTGGCCCCAAAGTCGGCAGTTTCGACGGCGGTTTCGGGGCCAGCTATCTCGCCAGAGTTGTCGGCCAGAAAAAAGCCCGAGAAATTTGGTTTTTGTGCCGTCAGTACAGCGCCCAGCAAGCTCTAGAAATGGGTTTAGTCAATTGCGTCGTACCCGTCGAACAACTCGAACTCGAAGGAATGCAGTGGGCCCAGGAAATTCTCGAAAAAAGTCCGATCGCGATCCGCTGTTTAAAATCCGCTTTTAATGCCGACTGTGACGGTCAAGCCGGTCTCCAAGAACTGGCTGGAAATGCCACTTTGCTGTATTATATGACCCAGGAAGGTGCCGAAGGCAAACAAGCCTTTTTGGAAAAACGGGAACCCGACTTTAGTCAATATCCTTGGCTGCCGTAGCTCGATCGAGAAATGAGTTTTGGGATTCCCTCATTCAAGTTACACATACCATTGATTGCTGTGAGTTGAATGACCGAGTTTAGTCGATCGTCCAAAAGTATCAGTATGGATACCACTTCCCAAAAAGAATGAAACTGCTTTGCCAGATCCAAATCATAATAGTTATCAGTGATTTCCCAATCGCCAATCGAAAATGATACAATCTGTCCTGTTGCGGACGGACTAAACCGAGACTGCTGCTGATTTTTCGGTTAATGTTGTGCCTGTCAACTGGCAGGCATTACGTTCAGAAACAGTAACAGCGGTCTCATGCGGAGTCGCAGTCTGTTCTTGCCACAGTTCAATTTCTGTGATGTTTTCCCAAGATGCCCCAAAAGGCGAAACCGCCAAAGAACAAGCTTTCCACTGACTTTGCACCGGCGCGCTCAACAGATCGCAAATTCCTCCGCGTCTCCCCTCAGGGGTATAGTGGCGGCAGTGACGACAAGCAGAAATTAATGGGGTTTTCATAAAAGTGTTGGCGGAAATCAGTTTCATCTCTAATTCTCCTGTGTAGAGCTAGGAGGTTTTAGAGCATCCCAGCCCTTATCCTGTCTGGGTTATAGCGATCCCCGAAGCACAATCAACCTTAATGATTTATTTATAATCTTGTTATATATAGAAACAATCACCTCAGTCCTTCCTCATTTTGTAGCGAAAAAGACAGGTTAAAAGTTTATAAAGGGTCAGGGATCAAGCAAAAGAACAAATACGGAACGACTATGAGATATTCTAAATAAACGATTGCTCCCATGCCAAAATCTGCTGAGAGTCTATTCAACAGTTGACAGTTGACCGCTTGACATTTGACCGTTGACCGTTCGAGAGCTACCTCTACCCTTCAGTCCGAGGATTGGAGTAATGAATAGTCTGATTTTAATTTCTCCCTCGAAGGCGGGCGGGCTTTCAACCAATTCTTTCTGGTAAGCAGGCTCCGGGACACAGCAAGAATTAAGTTGTCAAACGAAAATGAAAACAGAGCAAATGGCGATCGACACTTGGGGCCCAAAGGCAGCAGTTGCCTTGACACCAAAAGCAGCTAATCCTAGAATAAGCAAGTTTTAAAGCTTCTTGTTGATAAAAAAAGTTCGGCAAGCGGAAAACGAGCGAGTCTTTATACCGCTCGATGAAAGCGGCACGGGCGGTTTGAACCGCCGTGAATCTTTCTTGATTTTTAAAATTTTTAGCAGTGCAAAAAGGGCTTTTGCCGTTACACTCTATTGTTGGGATGGATACACAGGTGTAAACCTGGGAAGCAAATGCCTACCATATATTCAAGGTACGCGGGGACTCCACGGAACCAAGGGCTAAGCCCCTTAAACGCTTGAGGAGCTTGCTGAAAGGCAAGGATAGCAGCCCACCATTTTTTGGCAAGAGGATTGCGCCCAAGAACCCTAGTAATAGGGATATTAAGAACGAAATTTCTTAAGAATCTCAGTCGCCAAGAGCGCTGAGAGTGTCAACTTTAGAATCAAAACATTAAAATCAATTCAGAGGCGGTAGGAGTTTTGCTAATGAGTAAGCGTTCTTCAGTGGAATCCCCAAGTCAATCCTCATCAACCCCAATCAAACCTGCTTTGCAAGCAGTCCTGGGGTGTTTGGATGTCAACCTGGAAGCAGAACTGACAACATACAGAAGACACAGGCGGCGCGCCGAACAGTGGGTGTCGCCATCAGTTCGCAGCGGCCAGCCAACAGCCACAACAGAGCCACAAAAAAGCCAAAACCTACCGCAGGCTGCGGAGGAAGCCCAGCAACCGCTGTCGCTGCCCCTATCCCTTGGCGGCGTCCAGGGCGATTCCCCGCTAGCAACTACCGTGGGTGGGACAAAAATATCTAGCAATACCTTTGCACCCAACAATTATCTCGAATCCAGCGAAAAACTGATCGAGAGTTTGGACGCAGCAAAAGCTGAGCCTGCGGAAGAACGGAGTTTGGCCGCGAGTCTGTTAACTCCCTTGGGACTGAGTTCGATGTTGCTGTTTCTGTTGTCGTGCACAGCTTTGGGTTACGCAGTGATGCACCCGTCAAGTCTGGTTAAAATGACAGGTTTGAACCGTTTTCTCGATCGTACAAGCACAACCCCCTCTACTAAGGAAAGTCCGGCAGCTACAACGGTAGATAGCAGCAAGGAACTGCCGAAAGCTCCAAATTTGGCATCCAAAGAATTTGTCGAGCTAGATTTGAACACTCTCAGCAACGTCAATCCCACAACCAGCCCCATTGCTTCCCCATCGCCCAAAGCATCAATCCCTCCCAATCCGCCAGCACCTCCTGCCCCCATCGGCGCTGTCCCAATTCCGACAGAAGACGGCAACCCGGCCAGAGGTAGGGAACAAGGACTCAACAATATCAGTAGCGCTTTACTTCCCAGTCCCAGCCCCAGCGCCGCCCAGACAGTCCCGACACTGCCGACACTGCCTCCCACACCCTCCCCAGCCCAGCCAGCAGCAGCCCCGACAGCAGCACCCCCGACAGCCACAGCAGCCCCGGCCGCAGCAGCCCCGCTAGGAAGACCGACACGGGCTAGCGACGGCTTTTATTACGTTGTCACCGATTACACCAATGAAAAAGCGCTGCAACAAGCCAGAACCGCAGTTCCCGATGCCTACGTGCGGAACTTCTCAAAGGGTGTCAAAATTCAAATGGGGGCTTTGAACGATGCTGCCTCAGCAGAACGTTTGGCAAAGGAACTCCAAGCAAAAGGGGTGAAGCCGCAATTCTATCAGCCGTAAACTCGGCAAACGATCGAAAAATTCAACTAAATTGTTAGACAAAGCTAGATAACGATGAATGTTTTGTCTAACACAAAATTGTTTTTTTACTCAGACAACTTCTTAGACAGAATGCAAATCTTGGGCTCGCAAATTAAATAATTTACACATAATTGTGGGATGGGCGTCCCGCCCGTCATCAAGGGACGGGCGGGACGCCCATCCCACAAGAACAATAAAAATTGTAAGTTATTTAATTCTCATTCCTTAGTCTAAAATTTGGGAATCGACCCTGACGCTCGCGTTGGGGGCTTGTACCTATTTTTGGGATGGTCATATCATGTGCCGTCGATTACCATAACAAAAACGGTTTGTAGTGCGGACTTCAGTCGGCAAAAAGCTGCGGACTAAAGTCCACACTACGAACTAATCTTACTGTGGTTAATCGATCGCACACAAGATAGATCGAAAATGGCAAATAATAGTATTAATTTTCAGTCCTAAATCTAAAATTTAAGAAAATCGGGAGATAGGTAAAATGGGATTATTCGATCGCCTGTGGCGAGTGATTCGAGCCAATGTTAACAGTTTGGTCGGAGCGGCCGAAGATCCAGAAAAAATTCTGGAACAAGCTGTAATGGATATGCAGGAAGATTTAATCGGGCTCAGACAAGCCGTAGCAGGAGCCATTGCCGCTCAAAAACGCACCGAACGCCAGTGTTCCCAAGCTGAGTCCACAGCAACAGAATGGTACCAGCGGGCGCAGCTAGCTTTGCAAAAAGGCGAGGAAAATTTGGCGCGGGAAGCTCTGACGCGCAAGAAATCCTATCAAGAAACGGCAACGGCGATGAAAGCCAGTCTCGGACAGCAAAACGCTGTGGTGGCTCAACTTAAAGAAAATATGCGATCGCTCGAAAGTAAAATTTCTGAGGCAAAATCAAAAAAAGATATGTACATTGCCCGAGCTCGATCGGCCGCATCCTCGGAAAGGCTGCAAGAAATGATGGGAAATCTCAGTACCGGCAGTGCTTTGAGTGCTTTTGAAAAAATGGAAGAGAAAGTCATGCAGCTAGAAGCTCGCTCCGAAGCCATCGCAGAACTTGGAACAAACGATTTAGAAAAGAAGTTTCTCTCTCTCGAAGCTGCTGGCGATGTCGATGCTGAGTTGGCGGCGATGAAAACACAAATGCTTCCGGGCAAGAATACACCAAAATTGCCGTCGGGCGAGCCTCCCACATCCTGAACCCCAGTCAACAGAACAATATTTGGGATAGTCGGCCAAACTTCTCAACTATGCAGCTAGAGATGGCCAACCAGCATATTGGGGAATTCCCGGATCGAAGTTAAACTCAATATATAGGTGCATCAATTAGCTTGGCTGCACCACTGACTCGATCGCTTTAAACTGTATTTATATGTTTGCCAAATTGCCAAAAGCTCGATCGCACTAAAAATCTGACCAACTGAGTCTCACCATCGCGGGCTAACGCTATCAGCCTGCTTTGGGCCTACTTCGTACACCTCACCCAGGAAAAATAGCATTATGGGATTATTTGACCGCATTAGCCGAGTCGTCAGAGCCAATCTTAACGATATGGTCAACAAAGCTGAAGACCCGGAAAAGATTTTAGAACAATCCGTTACCGATATGCAGGAAGACTTGGTGCAGTTGCGTCAAGCCGTTGCCAGCGCGATCGCCACCCAAAAGCGCACCCAGACTCAGTACAATCAAGCTGAATCCCAGTCTAACCAGTGGCAGCAGCGCGCTCAACTCGCCCTGCAAAAAGGAGACGAGACTTTAGCCCGCGAAGCTCTAGTACGCAAAAAGTCTCACGCTGAAACGGCTGCTACGCTGAAAGCGAGTCTGGAACAGCAATCGGGTCAAGTGGAAAGCCTCAAACGCAACTTGATCGGTTTGGAGAGCAAGATTTCCGAAGCCAAGACTAAGAAGGATATGCTCAAGGCGAGGATTTCTGCTGCTAAGGCTCAGGAACAGCTCAACAATACCATTGGCTCTCTCAATACTGGCAGTTCAATGGCAGCTTTCGATCGCATGGAAGAAAAAGTTTTGCAGATAGAAGCCCGCGCGGGAGCTTCCGCAGAGCTGGCGGCTGGCGGCAGCAATTTAGAGGAACAGTTCCGCTTGCTTGAAAGTGGTGGCGATGTTGACGACGAGTTAGCTCAGATGAAGGCTCAACTGAGCGGAGGTTCTGTGTCTCAAGGTCAATTGCCGGCTGCGGGTAAAACTGCTGCGGCTCCTAGTAGCTCGGAGTCGAGTCCGGTGATTGACGCGGAGTTGGAAGAATTGCGATCGCAGCTCAATAAAATGTAGTAATTTCTATCAAAATTCACCGATTTCTCAGATAACCCCGCCCAAAAATGGGTACCAGCCCCCGACCCTCATTTAGGGTCGAGTTCAAAATTTTAGACTAAGGTTCAAGCTCCCAAATTGCATGAGAGAGTAAATCTAAAATCTAAAATCTAAAATCCAAAATCTAAAATCGACTGACAACTTTGATAGAATGCTCCGCCTACCTACAGCGCTAGCTTGGGGAAGTCGGAGCTTTTTCATAGATTTTTGAGCTCACCACAAAAAACATTTTTTGTCAAGTATATTTATCTTTAATTTAACGACTTAAGTCTTAAACAAAAGTGATAAAGTTACTTTAATCTTTGCAATTGCGCCGGCAAATCCTGCTCGTAAGTGTAAATAACTATCAATTATTGTTAATCAATGATGGCCCTACCACATTCCAGAGGGTTTTGTAAAATCAAGTTTTTTAGCGCAATAGCACTTGGTTGTTCAATTACAGCTATTTGCTTCGCATCGTCAGCAGCTCAAAGTGTTGGCGATCCGATCGTTACTGGTGAATCAGGCGGGCGATTGCCCTTTGTTAATAACAATTTACAGTCTCAATTAAAACTTAATCCAGAAACAGCAGACTATCGCGATCGACTTTCTGGCGATTTATACTCAGGCTCAGAATTAGATAGCAGTAAAGAGCCAGAAACCGACATCCCGGAATTTGCAGCAGCAGCGCCAAGTCAGGAACCTGAAACTCTCGCCCAATTGCCCAACCGAGGAGACAACCGACAAGAAATTCCGATTCCCAATCCTGTACTGCCAAATTCGACTCACCTCCCAGAACCCGCGCCAAGAACGCCCCTACCTCCGATAGAACAGCTTTTGCTACCCGTCCCCGTACCGAGACGGACTGAAGAATTGCCGAATATTCCGGGTACAATAACGGTCGATCGATTTGAAGTAGTTGGCAGTACCGTCTTTAGCAAACAAGAATTAGATGCTGCACTCAAAAACTTTGTAGGTCGCCCGCTGACTTTCGCCGAACTACTATCGCCCGGGGCGGATGCTCGCGGTAAAACTCGGGTTTCGGCGCTGAGACTGTTGGAGGATTTTACTCAGCGGGGAGAGAGGGATGTCTTGGTGGCGCGATCGCACTTCAATCTGGGAGTCTCAGCATTTGGTGCTACCGCGAGCAACAGCGAGCCTGACGGTCAATTTTTGACGTGGCGGGGTCAATTGCAGTACGTGCGGTTGTTGGCTCCCCAGACGCTGCTGGTTGTGAGATCCCAGGCGCAGTTGGCTGGGGGTGAGCTTTTGCCGATCGAACAATTTGGTTTGGGCGGCCCGGATACAGTGCGGGGCTACCGTCAGGATGCTTTGGTGGCGGATAGCGGACTTTTTGCTTCCGCCGAGTTGCGGTATCCGATTTTGCGTACCGGGGACAAAAAAGGTATTTTGCAGGTGACGCCGTTTGTGGATGCTGGCAATGTTTGGAATAGCGGGGAAGGGTGGCTCTGGAAGCAAATACTCTGCTATCAGCGGGATTAGGCTTGCGGTGGCAGTACGGCGAGAGGTAGAATTATCGGTTCGGCTGGGGCATTCCTTTGATTGGCATCAAATCGGGCGAGAGGAGTTGGCAAGAGCGCGGGCTGTATTTTTTCGTAGAATTCAAACCTTTTTAGGAAAATAGCCGTTCTGCCCTTAGCGGAACTGAGTAATTTGGCTATATAGTAATAAGTATCATTTGGCACTCATCTTTAGGTGCCAAGAGTGCATTTTACTGAAATTTTTTACATTAAACTATGTCTAAGGTGCGGTTGCTGGTTTTAAGTTCTTTTGCTTCCGGTTTTGGTTTTTGCTCAATCATTTTGGCGATGTTTACGATGATTTATGCGCTGTCGTTTACGTCTTTTTTTGTATTTGTTTTAACCTTGGTATTCTTTGGCATAAATATGGTGTTTGCTTTGCATTATTACACATCAATCACTAAGCAGTTGAGCGTGAAAGGTAAAAGTAAAGCTAGAATTTAGGGCTTGTGAAGCAGCAACAGACAAAAGCATGGAGAGTCCTTGATAGAATTTGAAGCTAATCCAGAAAAACGCCTCTGGGTTAGGACAATTATCTAGCTGTAAGTCATAATTATTGTAGGTCTAATTATTTAGGAGGTGCGATCGTGGTCATTGCTCAAACCAACCCGCCAAACCTTGCTTCAGATGCAACAAAGACTAGCTTCACTCCTGATGAATACCGGGCGATGGAGGAAACCGCCGAAGAACATCACGAATATTGTAACGGAGAGATTATTGCTATGCCCGGAGGTTCACCCGCTCACAGCCGTATTGCCGTAGACACTACGACTTTTCTGAATGTGGCTCTCCGAGACACCAATTTTCAAACCTATAACGGCGATTTACGAATTTGGATTCCTAGCTTCAATCACGGAACTTATGCCGATGTTATGGTAATTGATGGAGAACCGGAATTCCATGGATCTCGCACGGATGAAATTCTCAATCCTTTACTGATTGTCGAGGTTCTTTCGCCGTCTACCGAAGCCTACGATCGAGGTGAAAAGTTCCGAAAATATCGCTCTCTTCCTAGTTTCTGTGAATATCTGCTGGTTAGTCAAGCTGAACCATATATTGAACAATATCACAACCTCGATCGCCCGTCGGGCGATCGCTGGCAATGGCAAGTGTACGATGGGATGGAAAAGGCGATCGTCCTCCACAGCTTAAATATAGAACTGCCGATGGCCCAAGTCTACCGCCGGATTAGTCTTTAAGGGCGATTTTTTCAAGTTTGAAATGAATCATATTTAACTAGAAATATAAATTTAGGAGAAAGCTATGGTTACTCTAATTAAACATCCAGGGCAAAACCAACTTGAAACCCCACCGGAACAAAAAATTTGGACTGATGCCGAATTCATGGCACTCAACCGAGATGGACACCGCTATGAACTTGTAAATGGAGAACTAATTGATATGGGAAACTCGGGTGCAAAACACGGTTATGTTTGTAGCATTTTGATGATTTTGCTTGGTGGCTATGTCCGCCTTCAAAAATTAGGTGCTATGTTCGATTCCAGCACTGCTTTTAAGATGAAATCAGGGAATAAGCGATCGCCCGATGTTTCTTTTATGGCAAAAGAACGTTTGCAAGGGCTAGATGACCTCCCCGATGGCTTTCTAGAGGGTGCACCGGATTTGGCTGTAGAAATCCTGTCTCCTAGCAATACAGTCGAAGAAATTCACAACAAACTCGTAGAATATTTCGACAATGGCTCGCGTTTAGTTTGGGTGATTCATCCTAAAGAACAATATGTGTTGGTATATCGATCGGCCCAGGAACCCGATCGCCTGCTCAAGTCTGCCGACTCCCTTGATGGCGAAGATATCGTCCCCGGCTTTACTTTGGCGGTTGCCGAGTTATTTCAAAAGCTTGATTTTTCATAAAAGGGCGATCGCACTCTCGAACATTGCTAATAGTATTAATAATTTGACTTCAGCAGCTAGGAAAATGGATATCATATAGTGTCCGGTCGATTGACCGCGATAATATTCGTTCGTAGTGCGGACTTCAGTCCGCAGAATATTGCGGACTAAAGTCCGCACTACGAACAGTTTTTTGTTATAGTAATCGACCAGACATGATATCCCTTTTAGGGGCTACTCCCCACACACAAAAACCGGGCAACTTCACAGCTACCCGGCAATCTAAACTTTAGACTTCAGATAAATCTAAAATCTTCAACCTCAAATTATTAAACAGCGACAGTCTTCTTAGCAGAAGCGCTCAATTCGCCCTTTGCATACTTAGCTGCAAAATCATCCAAAGACATTTGCTTGATCTTTGTACCTTGACCGGCGCAACCAAAAGAGTTGTAGCGATCGCTACAAACCTTCTGCATATACTTGATCGACGGCTTCAAGAAGTGGCGCGGATCGAATTCATCTGGCTTGGCAAACAAAGCTTCGCGCACCGCAGCGGTAATCGCCAAACGGTTGTCAGTGTCGATGTTGATCTTGCGAACGCCGCACTTGATGCCTTTTTGGATTTCTTCCACAGGTACGCCGTAGGTTTCGCGGATAGTGCCGCCGTTGCTGTTAATGATTTCCAGCAATTCTTGGGGTACAGAAGAAGAACCGTGCATTACCAAGTGAGTATTTGGCAAGCGGCGGTGAATTTCTTCAATGCGGCTGATTGCCAAAATTTCGCCAGTTGGCTTGCGGGTGAATTTGTAAGCGCCGTGGGAAGTGCCGATCGCCACTGCGAGAGCATCAACGCCGGTTTGCTCGACGAAATTAACAGCTTCTTCAGGATCTGTCAGCAATTGATCGTGGGAAAGCGCGCCTTCAAAGCCGTGGCCGTCTTCTGCTTCGCCCATCCCTGTTTCCAGAGAACCCAAGCAACCCAGTTCGCCTTCAACGCTAACGCCGATCGAATGAGCAACTTTTACAACTTCGCGAGTAACTGCAACGTTGTACTCGTAGCTAGCGGGAGTTTTAGCATCCGCTTCCAAAGAACCGTCCATCATCACGCTGGTGAAACCTTGGCGCATGGCAGAATAGCAAGTGCCGGGGGCATTGCCGTGGTCTTGGTGCATGGAAATGGGGATGTGAGGATAGGTTTCAACTGCTGCCAAAATCAAGTGGCGCAGGAAATTTTCTCCAGCGTAGGAACGAGCGCCGCGAGAAGCTTGCAGGATCACAGGGCTGTTGGTTTCGTCAGCAGCGCGCATGATCGCTTGGATTTGCTCCATGTTGTTGACGTTGTAAGCCGGTAGGCCGTAACCATTTTCAGCCGCGTGGTCGAGCAGCAGTCGCATAGGTACAAGCGCCATAGATATTCCTCCTAATTATTTGTGTTTCTGGGCAGTGGATTTTGAACAAGCTCAATTCTTACGATAATCTTAAGACAATTTGTTGCCGATCGCGCATTATGTTTCTAGATTTCAATTTAGGCTCAAAAAATCCACATTGCCCAAGACTAAATTCAGGGCAGTCCCGCTGGGCTTGCCCTGAATTCCTGATGAAAGCTAGAATTTATTCTGCTTTCTACTTTGTACCTTCTGCCTGAAAAAATGGGTCGCCCGGGATTTGAACCCGAGACCAATCGGTTAAAAGCCGAATGCTCTACCGCTGAGCTAGCGACCCGCGAAAACATTGTTACCGCACACAATTTCTAATAGTAGCACCCATCATTTCAAATAGCAAGTGTTTTTCAAAAAAAAGTTGCAGTCATGCGAACCAGCATCTCGCAAGTCGCGCCGGGGGGCAAATAAATCAAGTGTTCGCGAGTATTGAGGGCATTTCTAGGAGCCGTCCAAGGTTCCAAACAGTAAAAATCCTTGCCTTTCAAAGTCCAGAAAACCAACTTCCCATAGCTGGAGTTATAACTGACGGTGAGCCGCAAGCCTCGCGTCGGGTCAGTGACAGTAGCAGCAAGACCGGTCAGTTCGTCAAAGGAAACATCTATTTCGTCGAGAGTCGGGTCAAAAACCCCTGTGAAATAACCTTTTTTGTGAGTGTGGTGATCTCTGTACTGCATCCCGGGAATCTCAAAGCGCAGATTTGTCTTGTCGGGAGCTAAAAAGTAAGGATGCAAGCCGCTAGCAAAGGGCATTGGTTCGTCACCAAGATTGGTGTATTCCTGCACAATTTCCAAAGAATTGCCTTTAATTTGATAAGTAAAAGCTAATTCGAAATCAAAGGGATAAACAGTCTGGGTTTTCTCGCTGCTGTTGAGGACTAGGGTAAGAGCCGCACAACCCTCCGTAAATTGTTTCGTCGGCGTCCAAGGCAAGTCGCGAGCAAAGCCGTGCTGTTTGAGCTGCCGCTCCACTCCCTTGTGGGTATAAGTGTTGTCGGGGAGATTGCCACAGATGGGAAACAAGATGGGAATCCCGCCGCGTACAGTTAGATCGGGATTGGCGAACCGTTCCGCGTCCAAGTAGAACATTTCTTTGCCTTCAACCAGCCAGCTAGTGGCAATACCGCCCCGTTCCGGCACAACTTCTAGGGTAGAGTTTGCGGTTTCGTCGGAGAGGATATAGGTTTTGTACTGCTTTTGCTTCAGCGCGATCGCAAACACATTTGTCATTGTTAGTAGGTCGTCGATCATTGGTTGTTAGTAAATCGGTCGTTAATAATTGGTCGCTGGTAGTTGATTTTCGCCCATTACCAGAAAGAATTGGTTGAAAGCCCGCCCGCCTTCGAGGGAGAAATTAAAATCAGACTATTCATTACTCCAATCCTCTTCCTTCTAGGTAGAGGTCGCTCTCAAACTGTCAAGCGGTCAACTGTCAACTGTCAAATGTTGAACTCCCTTTTGCTGCCCCTGTATCCTCCCTCGGACTCCCACTGGCCGTCCCCACGTTCGCAGCTATAGGAGGCAGGGCGAGCCGCAACGAGCCGCGATCGCTGCTTTTGCCGGGAACGACCCTGTTTGTCGGCTGCTCTTTGAGTGCGACTTTGAAAGATACATCGCCAGTTGGGGGAAGATAGCTTTGGGGACTGAGTACCCCTCCCGAACTCGGAGATGGTGGCGAAATAAACGGTTCTTTGATGAATGGTTCTTTGGTAAACGGATCTGGTTCCCGGCTAGGTTTTTCAGGTTTAGTGCGATTGACGCGCGATGGCAAATCTTGACTTCTAGGCGGGTTCGACTCCATAGCAGGCCCTGCCCCGTTCTGGAAAACTGAGGAGTTGTCCGGCTGTTTGGGCAAAGCCGGTACAGCGGGCAAAATCGGAGTAGGTTTGGGTTGTCCTGGGCCTGGCAGATTGGTTTCTCCTGTCAGGGGGACTGGGGAAGCCGACCCGGGCCCGTAGGTACCGCTTTTGGGTGCTCCTGGCAAGGTCGAATTTGGAGTCTTTGGTGCCAATCCGGGGTTGATTGGGGCTTCTAGAACCACAGAAGAGCGCATCGGTCGATCGAATATACTAGAAATTTGTTCGACGCGTTTGAGGATGCGATCGCCCGCTGCTCCATTCACCACCTTGGGCTGAAACTGTTTCACCTCTACAGGCAAAAATTCTACCTTCATATTCCTGTTTTTGAGCGATACTTTCAGGACTGCGGTATCGTAATCGCTGCGAGCATTCCCCCCGAATATAAAATTACCCAACGAGTAAACAATCGGGCGACCCTTGTAAACTTCGGCACCTTGAAGGACATGGGGATGGTGTCCCACTACCAAATCTGCACCTTGATCGATCGTGAACCGAGCCAAATCTATCTGCCAGTCCCCCGGATAATCTGCCAATTCAACTCCCCAGTGGTAATTAACAATAATCCAGTCTACCTGACCTTTGAGAGCTCGAATATCCTCAGCCACCCGATTGTTACGGCGGGGGTTGGTACCAGCCTTACCTTGGTCGGCAGCATGAAGGTCTGCATCGTAATAACCGAGGTACGCGATCCGCTGACCCTTAACCTCAATAATATCTGGACGCCTTGCTTCTTTAATATCTCTACCGGCTCCGAGATGCCCTATACCAGCATTATTTAGAGTATTTATAGTTTCCACCAGCCCCGGTTCCTCGTAATCCATAGCGTGGCTGTTTGCCAGATTGACAATATCCACTCCTCCTGCTGTTAATACTTTCACCGATTCTGGATCGGCTTTAAAATTTAATTGTTTTTTGCCAGAACCCAAGGTAGAGCGAGTCAGGGGGTTTTCTAGATTAACCATCGATACATCTGCTTGCCGATACTCGTCCATATTGGCAAAAGCCCAATGGTAATCGTTGCCTCCTGATGCGGAAATCGCATCAGATAGATTCACATTTCCTCCGAACATCAGCGTTACGGTGGGGTCGTAGGGATTAGCAACCTGCTTTTGTTGCACTACAGGTACTAATTCTAAGGCTGCTTGCACCGCATCCGGACGTTTGGGAGGCGGCCCCGACATTACCGCAGCTTGCTGGTAAGCGGAGACTGGGGACATTAGACGTAGGGCTACAGCCTCGTGGTAGCTAACCCAACACCCTAATATAAATGATGCCAGTGCCGAGCCCACTAGCAGTAGAGAACGATATGTTTTAAATTTAACCCAATCGACGACTAATAGGGAACGGTAACGCCGCTGGTTGCGGTTTGCTGGAGTCACAATTCGTACTGACTGTTTCCAGAGAATCTCTGGTTCCCCAGCCAAGCGCGCGTGAATTCGCACTCCTTCTACTGCTGGCGAGTTGAGTCTCCAGAGTTGGTGACAAATAAATTTAACTAAGCCTTCGCGGAGAGTGCTCCCCAGTAATGTATTCTCTGGCGCAAATCCGCGTTGGAATTCTACTAGGATTTGGACGCAGCCGGCTTGAGCCTGTTCGACGCGGGCATAAATCCCCTCGGGTCGCAGCAAGCTGTCAATCCAATAATTCAGGGCCTGAAAGTTGCCCGATCGCGCTAGCTCTAAGATAGACGGCTGCGACCAATTTTCTGCATATACCATCAATTAGCCTCCTTGACACGTTCGAGCGATGACTTCAATTTGTTTTGAACGGAACTACAATTTTTTTTAGCTTAACCGCCACTTCGCTGCCCGTTTTGAAGCTAGTTGTTGGTCGCCACCATTTTCTACATTTAGGTGATGCGTGCTGTCAGTGATTTTTATCACATTTTGGGATCTGGATTGTAGATTTTTGATTTTTGATTTGAGATTTGACATTTGAGATCGAGTCAATAGGCTGTAGGCTTGCACTCAAACTAACATCCAAACTAGAGAGTTCTCTAGCGACTTGAGACAGAAGACTGTCAAGGGATAATTGGAATAGAGATTTTTCAATTTTAGCGGTAATTGCGGGCGATCGCGATCGGCAAAACAGATGCTGCTAGGCGCGCGAACTCATACAAGGCGAGTCAACAACCCGCTAGGTAGTATTCAATCTGCTCGCTCGCGAGTCAGTTCGATTTATGGTTTACTCTTCGGGAAATTTTCGTTCTCTAACTTCTAGGGAATAATCTTGGACAGCTTGGGTAATTGTCGATCGCAAATTGACGTAAGCTTTCGCAAAAGGCGGTTGTTTTTCGGAAAGTCCCAACAAATCGGAAGTAACCAAAACTTGTCCGTCGCAGTGGGGCCCCGCGCCGATACCAATGGTGGGAATAGTTAATTTTTGGGTAATTTGAGCCGCTAAGTCTGGGGGAATGTGTTCTAGGACGATCGCAAAGGCACCTGATTCTTGAAGTGCGATCGACTCTGCTAGGATGCGATCGGCAGATTCGGCTGTTTTGCCTTGTTTTTTGTAACCGAGTTGGTGTACCGACTGGGGAGTTAAACCAACGTGACCCATCACCGGAATGCCGGCGGATGTTAGCTGCCAAACGGTAGCCGCCATTGCTGGATATCCGCCCTCCAATTTTACAGCTTGAGCGCCAGTTTCTTTCAAAACTCTCCCGGCCGAGTGCATGGCTTGCTGGGGACTTTCTTGGTAAGTCAAAAACGGCAAATCCACAACAACTAATGCTTGCTTGACGCCGCGACGGACTGCTTTAGCGTGGTGCAGTATTTCATCGAGGGTTAGCGGTAGCGTAGTTTCGTAGCCCAATATTGGCATGGCGAGGGAATCGCCGACTAGGATGATGTCAGTGCCTGCTCGATCGAGTAGTTGGGCGATCGCATAATCATAACCGGTCAGCGCCACAATTCGACGCCCTTGCTGTTTCCACTGAATCAGTTGATGTGTAGTTACTGCCATTTTATTGCAAAAATATCTAGCCTTTTTTAGATAGATTAGGTACTCATGGGGATCGGGCATCGGGAATCGGGCATAGCGCATCGGGAATCGGGCATAACGCATACCTTACTTTTTTGAGAACCGCTATATGTCTGGTAATGGCTAATGGCTAATGGGAGGAAATCTTTTGAACCGCAAGCTTTTCGGTGATTGCCGATTACCTTTTTTCATTACCTATTCCTCAAGCTTACCAGGAAAAATTGGTTGAAAGCCCGCCCGCCCGATCGGGAGAAATTTAAAACAGACGATTCATTACTCAAATCCTCGGACTTCCAGGTAGAGGTCAACTGTCAACTGTCAACTAAATGAACTCATCTTTCGATCGAACTGCTATATGAATTGTCGATCGCCAATTTTTGCCTAGTCTCGCTCGATCGCCTGGCAGCATCGGCTAATTTCAAAGCGTACAAACTACTGGTATTCTTGACGTACAACGGCGTACCGTTTAACAAACAGTCTAACACCATATCCGTATCCTTAGCAAACAAACCGCGCCGCGTTCCTACGGCGATCGCCTGCCGATTTTCTCCCTGAATCAATTGACCGGATTCGGGAGTAAAAATCAGGGTTCCGGCTTCTCCGTAGATAGTAAAAATGTTTTCTGACTGCCAAAAAGTCTCTCCTTTTCCATAAACAGCTTCAGCGACAACACCATTGGTAAAGCGTAACTGTGCGTTGCACAAACAAGCTTTGTAGAAATCCGGTTGAGTGTCCCAAAATTGAGTTTGACAGTTAACGGTTCCGACTTCTCCGAACAAATCAGTAAATCGGTGCAGTCGAGAAATTGCCCCAATTAAGGGAAAACCAAATAGGGAATGCTGAAAAGTCCAGCGCTGCGGTACGGTACGCTGAGGGGTAATAGTAACGTAGCGGGCATAAAAAACTTTACCGATTAATGGTAAGGATTCTTTGATTGAGGAGTGCAAACCGCCTAACAGTTCGATGTGTTCGATGTGGAGGAGTTTTTGCTTTTGGGCGGCAAGGGCGATCGCCCTTTCGGCCTCAGACACGTCTAAAGATAGAGGATATTCGACCACAACGTGCTTGTCATTTTCCAACGCCGCCAGGACAATTGCCCCGTGATCGCGGTTCACAGTACAGACAATTACCAAATCTAAATCGTCTCTTTCTACCAGCTTGCGCCAAGAAACCGCAGCTTCCGCCCCGAATGTTTGACAAAATGCTGCGGTTTTATCTGGATTGCGGCCCGCGACTGCTACTAAATTCGATCGGGCGTCAGCTACCAACGTCTCGGCCCTCAACTTAGCCGCAAAACCAGTACCCACAATCCCCACGCGAATAGGAGAATTTACTGTAAAACCAATGCCAGTATTAATTTGAGTCATAGGATTTTAGATTTTAGATTTTAGATTTTAGTATATTTAAAGACTTGCACCCAAGTCAGGTGCGGTATGTCGCAACCCCACCTGAAAGCGCGGACATAAATAATGTCACGAACAAAGCCGATACCCGTTAAGCATAAATGGTTTGATGCCCGTACCGTGCAACTTTCCGCTGTGCAACCCTTCGACTTCGCTGACTGACAAGCTATCGACTTTGCAACCCTTCAAATTCGCTGACTGTCAACTGTCAACTGTCAACTGTCAACTGTCAACTGACAACCTATCCGGGGCTGGGGGACAAATTTCAGCAAGTCTAGCCCAAAGTCGATCGCACACCGCATAGCAAAAATCGGATTTTTTAGTTGTCGGGCTCAAAACAGGATTTTTTTCCGCAACCGGGTTATTTGGCGTAAGTCTTGCGGCAACAGTATCACAAGGCTGAGCCCAAGATAGGTATAAGTAATCAAGATGAAATTAGAAAAAGTTATAACTAATCCCATTCAAATCTTTTGTAAATAAGTGTTGCAACCTCCCTTCTTTCCCCTACTATCATAAAGGGAACGAACCTAAGAGCTAACCTTAAAGCTAATAGAGCCTTGAAGTTTGCATTAGGAAAGCTTATCAATATTGTTGAATTTTTGAGAGGATTAGTGCATGGCAACTTACAAAGTTACCCTCATCAGCGAAGCCGAAGGAATCAACCAGACCATTGACGTTGATGACGATACTTACATTCTTGATGCTGCCGAAGAAGCAGGACTCGACCTCCCGTATTCTTGCCGCGCTGGAGCTTGCTCCACCTGCGCTGGCAAAATTACTGCTGGCGAAATTGACCAATCTGACCAATCTTTCTTGGATGACGACCAAATCGAAGCCGGATTTGTTCTGACCTGCGTCGCTTATCCTAAGTCTGATTGTACGATCGAAACTCACCAAGAAGAATCTCTCTACTAAGAAAGGATTCACAGGCGCGGTGCGCTAATTAACCCGGTTTCTTGTTTTCGTAATTGAGCTGTTTGGGCTTAATTACGTTAAGAAACTGGGTTTTTGTATTGAAAGGTGGATTCGCGATCGGGCTAAGGTACGTAGTTGCGCTTTAGCGCTCTTTCCTTAGATTATAAAGAGCGCTGAAGCGCAACTACGTACCTAATGTGTCTGATGACAATAAAACCGCCCTGCTTTTTAAGAGGGATCTCTCTTAGCCCAAGCGTATTGTCTGATAAACTATTCCCGCCAAAATGTAATGGAATCGTTGAGGGGAACGACTTGAGCGCCGGGAAAATAGAAACTCAAAATGCGATCGCCACTCCAGCCCAAATTAGCTAAATTGTAAGAACCAGTTTGACTCATTCCCACGCCGTGTCCGAAACCGCCTCCGACAAAAGCATAACCGTTGAGAGTTTTGTCTGGATTGTAAATTGGATCGAGGTAAAACAGCGTGCTAATCGGCGGTAAAAAAGCATTGCGAATCTCATCTTTGTCGATATTAATCGCGCCCAAATCAGTTTGTACCTTCATCTGCAAAACTCTACCAGCGGCCGATCTTTCCAGCACTTCAACTTTTGTGAGAGTTTTAAAATTAGCTAGCGGGTGCTTTTTCTTCTGAAGATACTGTCGCAGAAATCCACCAATCGATGTCAGCGAGACATCTTCGCGCCAGCGGAAGGTTTCTTCTTTTTCCTCATTAAACCCTGCTTTGAGACTCATAAAGCGGCGGAAGTTGGTTTCGTCAGACAAGCTTTGCTTTGTCAAATCCCAGAGGTTCTTGGGGGAATCGACGATCGATCGCAAATATGGACGTTCCGGGCCGTGCCACACATCGCCAAAAGTTGCCGTCACGCCACCGCTAGATGCGGAATAGAGCGCGTCTACGAGCTGATTTTCGTAAGTTAGGACTAAACCTGCTGTTTGGGCGATCGCCTTATCACTTTGCGGGAAAACCTCTGTCAAACCTTTATAAACTTGACAGTTAACATCAGCGCACAACTCGTAATTATCGACAGCAAAGCGGCGCAAATTTCTGAGGGCGTAAGTTCTCGCCAAAATAGTTTGAGCGACAATCGAAGCGTAGGGCGCAAAAGCACCAATTTCGTGAGGAACAACACCCCGCAAATAAGTTTCAGTCGGCACATTATTGACTAAAGTATAAGTGCCGTAAGAATTTTTTTGCAAGTGCAAACTGCCGCCGTAACGGCGAGTTTGTGCAATTGCTTTTTCTGGTTCAATAGCTGTCGCCTCTTGGGTAGTTTGTTCAAATACCTCAATTACATTTTTCCCAGCCGTGACATCCAACTCATTGCGGTTGAAACGAAATCCATTTAACAGCCAAAAAGCCTGAGGTATTTGTTTAAAAACTTTCGTATCTAAAAAAGCTGTTTTGTTACCTTGAGCTTGCAAACTTTGCAACAGCCAGCGCCGCACCAAAGGAGAATTGTAAGTATCTCTTTTCGCCCAAACTTGCCAGCGCAAAGGTTGAGCAATTTCCACATCAATACCCTTAGCGCGCCACTGATTGGCGCTATCTTCTGCACTCTCAAAACTGCGGTGGGAACTCAGAACAACTCGTTCTTCTACCAACGGCGTTTCTAGGATTCTATTGGCGATTTCTAGCTTGATGCTGGCGGTAGTTTTAGTTTCTATACCTTGGGGAGTTTTGTAACTTAATTTTAAGCTGTCACCAGGTAAAGCTTTCAGCGTTAGTTTATCGGTAGGTTTAATGCCAAACCGCTGTACCACGCCGACTTTGATGGGTCTATTTTGGGGAGTTTGGGCGTATCCAGCAGCGTTGGAAAGGGGCAACAGGCACAAGGCGGTGAAAACAGTGCTAGAAATGCAGCTAAACCATTTGTAATTGGGAGTTGGAGGTGCTTGAGCGAACACGGTTGTGTATCTCCCGATAGTTGAAATTTGGGGATTTGCGATCGTACGTTAGCACATTTGGCTGCTGGTACAGCGGAATTGCGGAAGATATGCCAGTCGTAGGGTGTGGATCCTGCGATAAATCCCTAAACAAGAGGGACTTTTCGAGTAGCGACGCACCTAGCAAAATAGTTGTGTCCTCAGAAACCGGATTTCTGCGTAGATTTCTCGCTACTAAACGCAAAATTTCGTAGAAACCCGGTTTCTAGCCTCCCATGTGAAGCCCTGAATCGGCAGAATAAATGAGTAATCATTTTTTTCGAGGACTAATCTCATCTTTTCGAGGAGTAATCCCATCACATAGGTGCTTGTCGCTTTCATCAGCATTATTCTCCAAATAGTCATGCAGCCAGTTACAACTCTTCACTAGCATTTCCTGTAGATCTTGATTAGGCACTGATTTGGCAACAGTTGATTCTTCACTTGAATACATTTTTAACTGCTGTTGCGGATTATTCCGCACTTCCCATAAGCGAGCAGTTTTATCTGCTGATGCAGTAGCTAGATACTTGTTGTCAGGACTAAAATTGAGCTTTAAAACCGTATCCTGGTGTCCTTTAAATTTATGTAGTAAATTGCCCTGTAAATCCCATAATCGAGCAATACTATCTGCTGACGCAGTAGCTAGGTATGTGCTATTAGGACTAAAAGTAACATCATACACTGAGTCTTGATGTTGATGTTCTCTAAACTCTTTTAGGAAATTGCCCTGTAAATCCCATAACCGAGCGCTCTTATCCGAAGATGCAGTAGCTATATACTCACCATCAGGACTAAAACTAACGCTTATTACCCTATCTTTATGTCCTTTAAACTGCTGTAGCAGATTACCCTGGAAATCCCATAACCTAGCAGTTCCATCACCTGATGCCGTACCTATGCGTTTGCCATCTGGATGAAAACGAATGCTTACTACCTCAGCCTGATGTCCTACAAACATTTGTAGAAGATTACCTTTTAGATCCCATAATCGGGCAGTTCTGTCACCTGATGACGTAGCGATCGACTTGCCATCAGGGCTGAAACTAACGCTTACTACCACATCTTTATGTTCTTTAAACTCCTGTAGCGTATTACCTTTTAAATCCCATAATCTGGCAGTTTTGTCCGATGCTCCAGTGGCTATATGCTGACCATCAGGGCTAAAACTGACGCTTAATACCTGATCTGTATGTCCTCTAAACTCTTGTACAAGATGGCCTTTTAGATCCCATAATCTGGCAGTTGTGTCCCAGGAGCCAGTAGCTATATACTGACCATCAGGACTAAAACTGACGCTTGCTACCACGTCCTTATGTCCTGTCAAGCGATTTCGTTCTTGAATATTCTCAAGAATCCGGCTTAGCGCTATTGGTGTATCGGTTAAAAACTCATCTTTAATTGAATCAATATTATTGAGTTCTTCTCCGATTTTTACGATTTCTATTAAAGTTTCTATTTGTTGTACATTGCTCGACTTGAATTTCGTCAAAACATCACTAGAAGAACGTTCTAATTGCCTAATTTTTTTAACATTTTTCAGTTGCTTATCAACTACTCTTACTTCCTCGCGCGCCACTATCAAATAAGTTCCTGCAAACAATAAAAAACTCCCCAATCCTAATCCACCCAAAAAAATTAGTATTATTGCTGCCCCCATTGTTTTTACTAACAAATTTTCGGCTTTTTCCTTTGCTTTTACTAATTTTCGTTCCGATTTTTTTAATATCTGATTTTCTGCAACTAACCTCAGTCGCTCAGCTTTTTCTTGCTGGTTTATTTTGAGTAATTCAGCTTTTTCCTGCTGATTTTTTTTGAGTGATTCTGCACCTTGCAGTTTGCGGATAAAAGGAACTAAATAATCGTGGACAAGTTGGTAGCGTTCAATCGGGGCTGGTGGCACTTCTAATACCAATCCTGATTGAACAACAATCTGGATAACTAACTTTAATAGTCTTTTTGACACGGTTCCTAAATCTGCTGCTGCTAATTCAGCCAAAGTTTTCTGAGGACGAGTATTGTTTTCATCCGTCAGCAAGTACAAAACAAGTTCGGCAATCTCTTTATTTTCCTGACCGCAGTCTGCGATTACTTCTGCTAAAAATCCCTCAACCAGTGTGAGCTTTGCCCGATCGCCAAGTTGCTGATATTCACTCAGTTGAGTAATGTGCCGTTTTTCGAGTTGCATTCCCACAATTTGCAACTCAATTGGTCGTACTTCCCGCTCTTCACCTGCTAAATCTTCTACCAATGCGTTTACCAAATCCTCTGACAACTCAAATTGAGAGCGTTTTGTTAAGTTCTGGAGAACCCTTTTAGCATCAGGTATCGAAAAGTTACCCAAGTAATAACAGATATCTTTAGTGAGAATATCATTATTAATCATGAACAAATTAGTCTTGCGATTCCATTCAAACAAGTAATAAAGATAATCTTCTCGTAGCGAAAGTATAATTTTGAGTCCGATATTTTTTTCATTGTTTACGCATTCAGCCAAAAAATTATACAACTCTCTCCGGCTAGTTTGGTCTGGATAAGCAAAGAAAAATTCTTCAAACTGGTCAAAGATTAATACAGTTAATAAATTACGGTCTTGATTCAGTCGCAACTGTTCTAAAATAGCTGTTGGAGTCTCAATAGGAGTAGATAAACTCTCACCTTTGATTTTTTCAATTCCAGCTTTCAAACACTGACCGCAATCCCTCGCCCAATCGTGATAAGACTGCAATAAAACAGGTAATACATCCCGCGCTTTCAAAGGCGTAAGTTGCAGAGCTGGAACTAACCCCGCTTGAATTATCGAACTTTTTCCTACTCCAGATTGTCCGTGAATAATTGTTAGCTTACAATCAGATCTATCTATCCGTTGAATTATCCATTTAACATCTTGCGATCGCCCGGAATCAGCCTGAATCTTCTCAACAATTTCAGTTTTTGACTGACCGGATGCTACACCGATATCAATTATTTGTTGTGGCGGCTGCAAGCGAGTGGCACCGCTAAAAGCTTGCAATCCATATTTGCTTTTAACTGCTTGTTGTTCGAGTTTGATATGAAAGGCTTTTAAATATTCGCTTTGCTCAAAATAGATAGTTCTCAACTCTTCTAAAATTCTCAGATAAAGCTGCACATCATTTTGAGAGTGGGTATTTTCTTTGGCTGATTCTAAGTTATTAATTGACTCGGACTGTTGACTGAGATTGCGCTGCGCTTTTGCCAAAAGTAACCGATACAAACCACTTTCTTGTTGAGATATTCCTGTTTGTTCCAAAACAGCTAATGCTAATTTAGCTACTTGGCAAGCTTTTTGCCAATCCGAATTGTGCAGCGCCACCTCAGCTAAAAAGCCCCAATCTTCAGCTATTTGACTCGGAGTACCCCAATCTATGTGCATTTTTAAGGCTTTTTCAGCAGCTAATTTTTCCAACTCTTCCCAAGCTTCTAAAAGTCGCAGCACTTCGCCGAGTTCGCTAATACATTTAGCTGCTAAATTATTTTTCTTTGCTTCCTCAAAACTCTCTAGAGATTGCTGTAAATACTTTCTAGATTCTTGCCAATAACCTTGATTTCCTGCCGGGTGCAACTCAGCTTTGCGGTTGTAAGCTTGAGCAATTTTTTGGTAGACAATTCCTTGTCTTTCTAGCTGGTGATTTTGCTGCCAAAATGCTAAACTTTGCTGATAATGTGCGAGTGCTAAATCTATTTGATTTTTCTGAGATTGCACTAAACCCAGAATAAATTGCCAACTAGCTTGCAATTCCGGGTCTAATCCTGCTGACAAATTTAGCAGGTCATTTTCCAACGACTCAATTTCACACTCATCTAATTTGAAATTTTTAACATCAGCAAAAGCTTGACTTGCTTTTTGTTGCAACAAATTCATCAAATCATCGGGCGGGATAGTAAACTGAATTGGAGTAGGAACCCAAGACTTCAGATCGTTAGCCGATCGACTAAATTTAGCCAGTACAGCATCCGTCACCCACAAAATCACAGGAAAAGCAAAATCTTGCTTGAATTGGTCACGCGCTCGATTAGCCCCCGCTAACAGGTCATCAAGAGCAACCACCGATTCTATCCCCACAACTATTAAAGCTTTTGGTGGTTGCTCTTGGACGGCATTGAGAATGGTTTGATAAAGTGTTTTGGTAGCAGGTTCGAGGACTAATTCTTGATATTCAACTGTAGAGCGATCGCGCAATTTTTGCAGCATAGCATAACGCAAGCTAGCATAATTGCAGCAGACTAAAGTTAAAGAAAATTTTCCTTGCAAGCGGGCGATCGTCCGTACCAAAGTAGAAAGCGATCGCTCGTTTTCTGCTGCAACATCTTCGGCGCGATTTGAGTTTACCATAATATTAGAAATAAAGAGGATATTTAAGGAGTATTTGGTACTGGATCCCCCCTAGCCCCCCTTAAGAAGGGGGGGACTGGAACCAGTCAAAGTCTCCCTTCTTAACAGGGGACTAGAAGCACTCAAAGTCCCCCTTCTTAAGGGGGATTTAGGGGGATCGGGACTCGGAAATAACAGAGGAATCTCATGCACTCAAAGCCCCCAGACCTAAGAGGGATTTAGGGGGATCGAGACTAGGGCAAAATCGAACTAACATAGTTTTAACAATTTTGCTGTTGCCACAGCTTAAATTTTTCAGTTTCCATCAACAGCGGATTTAACGCAAACCAAGTTTTTTCATTATCTACATATTCAAAAACCCACAGGTTTCGCAGCAAATCTTGGTATTCTTTATCTCCATTAATGGTTTGTTCTTTCACCACTTTAAAAAGTAATTCCCACTCATCATTATCAATACCGCGACTCAGACTATCGCGGGAACTGCGAATCACTGATTTCAAAACATCTTGAGAAATTGGAGGGTCATCTTGCTGCAAGCAACCAAACAACATCCCCATCAAATTTCGGAGATGACCTCCGCTGACTCGGCACAATTCATCTAAAGTGTCAGGACTGTCAAAAACTTCGGTAATTAATGCGATCTGTTCCTCGGTTAACACATCAGGAAAAGCCCGCGACATCACCATGCGTCGCAGCAAATTCATCCCCTCAATACATTCACTACCGTCTCTATTCTTTACTGGCACCATTGGCAAAACTTTCGGGTCAACTCCGCCTCCCAACCGATTTTTCAAAATTTCACTTTCATTGCCAAAAATCAATCCCAAAGGTAGCGTATAAACCAAATGACAGTTCAGTTGCCGCAACTGATCTCCTCTGTCAATAAAGATATATTCTGGCAACCCTCGCCCCGCTGCATTGGGTCGAGAAACTATCCGGTCTAAGTTATCAACAATCACCACCAATCCTTTTTTACCCTCCTGCTTAAGCTGGTTAATTGCAACATCAATAATTTCTTGATTGAGCAGTTCTAACATTTTATTGGCTTGCGGTTCCATGTACTGTCTCAGTTTCGATCGCAAGTCGGGATTGCTTTTGATTTTGGCAGTGATTTTGGCGATACCCAAAGGCAGAGAAACTTCCACATTTCCGTCTGTGTTACCCTTGATTTTGTTCCCAAAAAGTTCTCCTTCAGCTTCTAAACTCACAGGACTCTGTAAAAAATTCCAACTGTTTTTTAAGAATTCTTTAAAACCTTGGGGCTGCAACGAGATTTTGTCCTCTTCCAGGCTTTGGGTGACTCGCCGTGCGATCGCCAACATGATATCTGTCAAATCGAGATCCATTTCATCGAGGTCTTTGGTTGACTCGAAGTAGACTACATGAAATCCCTCCTCTGTCAACTCTTTTTGGAGTCGCGACAATTCCGTAGACTTGCCGCAACCAATATGTCCGGTGAATAATTGGCAAGTCCGTTTATCTGGTGACACGCGGGTAATTGTGCGTTTGAGGATGTTAATAATTTTGCCGCCGCGTACCTCCGCAAAATCAATGTAGTAGCGCTCATCTTCGGGATTTCCTAACATGAGGGAGTTAGCGGGGTTGCAGGCATCGCAGAATCTATTAAAATCTAGGGTCATAAAATTTTTAAACTAATTATATTGAGCTATCTAGTGGGGTGGGGGCGGGTTTTTGAGATTGTTAATTATTGGCAGGTATTGTTGGTGAACCCGCCCCTACAGAAATTATGTCTATTTTACCGGAGATGAGATGATTAGATAAATATAGCCTTTCTCAAACAAAAAGATGAGGTATAATTGAATCTTTACATAACCACTAAATTAAGAGGGCTGAAGCCCAACAACGTACCTCATCTTTCTGAGAAGCGCTATAACTAATGACTAATGACTAATGACTCTTATTTTTGTTTCCAATATTGACAAGCAGCATAGGCCAAGGTGACAGCGCCGGTGACAATAGAGGCTTCATCCACCTCAAATTGCGGGTGATGCAGGGGATAATTCGGTTTGTCAGCAAGCCCGACTCCCAAGCGAAACATTGTTCCCGGTGCGTGTTCTAAATACATCGAAAAATCCTCCGCGCCGAGGGATGGTTCTGGTAAAATTTGAACGCGCGATCGCCCTAAAGCTTCTAAAGCCGCAGTTTCGACTAATTGCGTCAGTTTGGGATCGTTTTGGACTCCCGGCACGCCGCGCTTGTAGGTGAGTTCGTACTTAGCGCCGTAAGTCGCGCAAACGCTAGAAACAATTTGTTCGATCCAAGCAGGCAGTTTTTGGTGCGTTTCAGGATGTAGCGATCGCACGGTGCCCAATAATTTTACGCGATCGGCAATCACATTCGGTGCTCGTCCGCCGCTAATTTGTCCGATCGTCAAAACCACAGGCCTCAAAGGATTTTGCGTGCGACTAATCGCCTGCTGCAAAGTAGTAATAATCTGCGAAGCTATCCAAATTGCATCGATCGCCTCGTGGGGACGCGCGCCGTGGCCGGATTCGCCGATGACAATCAATTCTAGGTCATCTGCCGCCGCCGTCAGTGCCCCGTGGCGGATACCAATACAACCGCCCGGAATCGTCGGAAAAACGTGCAATCCAAGGATGCCGTCAACATCTTGCATCGCCCCATCTGCAATCATCCAGCGAGCACCTTGGGCAATCTCTTCCGCCGGCTGAAACAAGAAACGGACGTTACCAGAAAATTTTTCTTTTAACTCAGACAATATCATCGCTGCGCCCAAACCAACCGTAGTGTGGATGTCGTGGCCGCAGGCGTGCATCACTCCCTCGTTGCGCGAGGCAAATTCTAGGTGAGTGCGCTCTTGAATTGGCAAAGCGTCCATATCGGTACGAATTGCCAGCCACCGGGACTCGCTGCTGTTAGCTTTGAGTTCGCCGAGGACTCCGGTTTTGCCGATTCCTTCCGTGGCGCGGACTCCGCTGGATGCGAGAACTCCGGCTACGTAGGCGGCGGTTTGATATTCTTGGCCGCTGAGTTCGGGGTGCGAGTGGATGTGGCGGCGAATTTCGATCAGGCGGGGTGCGAGGGTGGCGGCTATTTCTTGGATGCGGGCAAGCATGAATTTTGTTGGGGAGAGCTGTAGTTAACTAGGTTAACGCAGATGCTTGGCTGTGACACTGGGATTTGTTTTTATTAACCACAGAGGGCGCAGAGGGCGCAGAGTGTAGAGGGAAAAGAGAGTTAGGTGGAAATTGGGAATAATTGTGTCTTCATTATTCATCTCTCTCTCTTCTCTTCCTCTGTGTTCTCTGCGGTTTAAGAATTCTGAAATAACACTAAACAATAATGTCATTTTTCGCGATCGGGTTCGTCCTCCTCATAAACCATTAAATCCCCGGGCTGACAATTCAGTGCTTTGCACAAAGCGCTGAGAGTTGCTTCGTCGATTCTGGTGAGTCGGCGACGGGTTTTGATTTTAGACACGGAAGTGGGGTGCATCCCAATTAAAGCAGCCAATTCTTTATTGCTGATATTGCGATCGGCCATTACCAAAGAAATGGGTTTAAAGCCCCGTCCTATAAGGACGGCTTTTATTCCGGATCTTGTTAGCAACTGGTAGTATAATAGAGCAAGTGATAATCAGCCAAAAATGAAAGCAAGATTCCAATACAGATTCTACCCAACCAACCAACAACAACAGAGTTTAGCTCGGTTGTTTGGTTGCGTGCGTGTAGTTTGGAACGATGCTCTTGCTTTGTGCAAGCAACAAGAGAAAAAACCCAAATCCGCCGAACTTCAAAAAGTAGTAATCACTCAGGCAAAGCAAACTGAGGAAAGAGCGTGGTTGAGTGAAGTTTCGGCAATCTCGTTGCAGCAGTCTGTAGCAGATTTAGAAACAGCTTTTAAGAACTTTTTCGAGTCCTGTAAGGGAAAAAGAAAAGGGCGCAAAGTCGGCTATCCCAAGTTCAAAAAGCGTACAAACAGTCAATCTGCAAGGTTAACTCGCGGGGGGTTTTCAATCAAGGGAGATGGGGTTTACTTGGCTAAGATCGGCATTGTCAAGCCGATCTGGTCTAGACAACTGCCGTCAGAACCCAGCTCTGTCACGATCGTCAAAGACTGTGCCAACCGCTATTTTTTGAGCTTTGTTCTAGAAATTAATCCCGAAATTGTCGAAGCTAAAAACCACAGCATCGGCATCGATTTGGGCATTAAAACCTTTGCAGCAATGAGCGACGGAACAGCAGCCCAAAGCCCAAACTACAAACAATTAGACCGGAAAATCCGCAGACTGCAACGCAAGTTAGCAAGGCAACCCAAAGACTCAAAAAGCCGGAACAAAACTCGGATTCAGATTGCCAAACTGCACAACCAAATTGCCGATACCCGCAAGGATTTTCTACACAAACTTTCAACCAAAGTAGTTAGCGAAAACCAAGTAATTGTTTTGGAAGATTTGAACGTGTCTGGCATGGTCAAAAACCGCAAACTTTCAAGAGCTATTAGCCAGCAAGGATGGTACGAATTTAGGGTGCTGTGCGAGGCTAAATCTGAAAAGTTTGGTAGAGAGTTCAAAGTCATCAGCCGCTGGGAACCGACCAGCCAAATTTGTGCAGATTGCGGGTTTAAGTGGGGCAAGTTAGACCTTTCTATTCGGGAGTTAATTTGCCTCAACTGCGGCGGCAAAGCAGATAGGGATTTGAATGCCGCCAGAAATATAGTAAAAGTCGGGATAGGGCATTGCCACGACTCTAAATGTACGCAGAGACAGAGTAAGACAATTTCGGTTGCATCAGTCAGTGAAGCGTAAAGAATCTCCGCGCTTTTAAGCCGGGGAGTATGTCAAAACTGCCAATTTCCAACGGATCACTTCGGATGCTCAACTGGTACTCATAACTTTGCAAGCTGATGTTACCATTCTGCAACCTTGACACTCTTTTGGATTGCCGTCCCAAACAAAGTATACGGCAGGACACACAGGCAATTGAGAGCGATCGGCAAGTGGCAGTGAGGGTAGAGTTAGCGGTTTAATCGTCTTTGGATTCATTGAACTTACCTTCCTTCTGTGCTCTTTCGAGCCCTTCCTCCACCAAAAGTAGTGCCATTTGGGAAATCGAACGACGCTCAATACTCGCCAGTTTCTCTAACTTCTCCTTAACTTCAGGCGGGGGGTAAAAAGCAACTCTAGGAGATTTTGCTGGACTCACATTGTTTGGGGGTAGCGTGTTCACCATGTCATTTTAGCTGACTGCAAATTTTTTAGAGCTTTTTTGAGCCAAAGTAGCACACCGCAATCTAGCTTGTGCTATACTAATCTAACAACCAAAAACCAAGCCCCCACCGCTCAGACTCACGATCGTTCGGTGGGGGCTTGAACTCCCATATTCAGGAGAAACCATATGATATCACAGCCAAAATCTGTTCCCGAGCTGCTTCGGGAAGAAGTTCCCGACGTACCTCAAGGCAAACAACCGATTCGTTTGCTCATTTGCGGCGTTCCGAAAGCGGTAGAAAGCATCGTTAATCTGCTGCACGTTTTAGGTTTTGCACAAGTTGGGGAATGGAGCCCGCCTTTACCTTCGCCTCTAGCGGGTGAAGTGATGCGGATTTTAACTCGTTACTGGAAAGAATAGTCTTTAAGGTCGATCGCACTTTTTGCGTTAAGTGCGATCGGCTTTTTGTGTCTTGAAGGGCGATCGCTATTTGTCAAGCTGAAATAACTTCTTTTTTTTGAAAAAGACTACAATCAATAGTAAGTCGTATCATATGTCAATTCCCTCAGAAATAACCGTTCTAGTTGAGCGTATAAAGCAGGAGCTAACTCAAATTGAGCAGGAAGCAGGTGAGGGACTAAATATTTGTAGAGCTATCCTAGAGAGCTTTCCAAACAATTTTACCGTGATTCAGCTTTCGGGATTTTTAAACACCTGTATATTTTTCGCAAACACGTCGAAAATACAGATTCAGGAACGCATAGAATATCTATCAGCAGTTGAAGTCCTGACAAATGATAGAATAGAAGAGGTGGGGGAAGACTTGGCAATGGAGCTAGGCCGAGTGCTGGAAACTAAAATAAGAGTCAGTAGTGTTAAAGCCCGTTTGGAGAATTTACAATGACACAAAAAGAACTAGATGACACGGAATTGCTAGAAATTTTGGAATTAACCAGAGACACCGAACAGAAAGCTAGAGAAATGTGTCAAATGATATCGGCTAATACGGCTAAATACCAAAAATGGTCTGAAGCTAAAGCTAAACAAGCCGAAAAACAGAAGCAACTCTAATGCAATATTTCGGAAAAAAACCAGTTTCTGCCTCCACGACTATCATTTTAGATCTTAGTCTGCGGAGGCAGACTTCGTTTCTGTAGACGCGGTTTCAACCGCCGAATAATACAGGCTATTCCAATGACATCCGATAGCGCGTCCAAAAACAATAAAATACAACCAAAACCAACCATCCCGACACGTAGCAAAACCCAGGAAGCGCAACATCAATATTGGGTGAAGGCTGCGCGTTGACTTCAATCAACCGATCGATATGCGGTTGCACAAAGTTATCATGGATATCTTCCAATGCTTCGCGTTGCTTGATTCTATCTTCCTGGGTAGCCATAATTCACCTCGTTTTGTGCTTATGAGGTAAATTATTTTTTTGGGCTTTTCCCCACGCAAGCAAACCCCAAAAATTCTCAAACCCTTGTATAATCAACGTTATACGCTTGGGCAAACCGACTCGTTCGGGCAAAGTTGCCCAAGCGAGGATAAATTTTATTCAAAAGGTAGCGATGGCACGAAAATACGGGAAAAACGCCACCACAAAAAACAACGTCTTAACACTGGTTGAGGCGTTACTCGCCCTCGCGGATGGGGAAATTGCCGTGCCGGGAGATAAGCTGAAAGCTACCTTCAACGTGGAATGGGTAAAGGAAGATGAGTTGCTGGTATCCGGGAAAATTCAGCAAAAACGCAACAACAGAACCCAAACTGTTGACAAAGGGATAACTAAGGATGATTTATGGGCTTTGGTGGAATGTTTTGGAAAGGCGTTAGAACTTTCTCAACCCAAGGATGAAAAGAATGTCGATTACGCCCAGAGAAGAGGAGAGGCAATCCAGGATGTTTTCGACTGTCTGAAAGACTTAGGTATACTTGAACTCAAAGATAGTCCAAGAAATCAAGGTTTTTGGAAATTTCACCTGATACTGGATCATCAAACTAAGTCTAAAAAGAATTTAGAAGTAATTGAGGAAAAGTGGAAGGTTAAATTTGGGTCAGTCACATTCGAGGTATCCCATGAAACTCCTAAACCTAAAGAAGAAACCATAAACTGGCAAGAAATTTGCCGCCAAAACCTCGCATTACAAAAAGAACTCACCACCAACCTCTTCACCAACGCCAGCGGGATGACTCCGCAACTGGATGGCGTTTATGTTCCCTTAGCCATTGTCGAACGCCAAAAACCCAAACCTCAGCCCAGGAATCAGCAGGAAGAAAAGGAAAAGGAAACAGAAAAACTGATTCCCATTGCTGAAGAACGGTTTTTTGAGGATGTGTTGCGACAAGGGAAAAGCGACATCAGTCAAGGGCGAAAAATAGCGATTATTGGCGAACCGGGTGCGGGGAAAACCACGCGGTTGCAGAAGATTGCCGATTGGATTTTAGAGCAAGATTTGGGGTTGCCGGTTTGGATAGATTTAGCTGAATTAGGCGCGCAAAGTATCTGCGAGCATTTGGAAAAAGTGTGGTTGTATGGGTGTCCGGGAGGAGTGACGCGCGGTGATTTAGAACCACAAATGAGTCGGGTTTGGTTGTTGCTGGATGGTGTGGATGAAATGGCCGACACTCAAGGAATGCAGCAGTTGGGGAAAGATTTGTTAAGGACATGGGTGCAGGCGGCGCGGGTGGTGGTGACTTGTCGGGTGAATGTTTGGGAGGCGGATAAAAATGCTTTTTCGGGGTTTGATGTGTTTCGCAATTTGGAGTTTAATGCGGAACAAGTGACGGAGTATATTCGCCGTTGGTTTGCGGAGATGGGGGATGCTGCGACGGGGGAAAGTTTGGAGGCGGAATTAGCAGAGTTGGAGAATTCCCGTCTGAAAGAGTTGATTCAGAATCCGTTGCGGTTGTGGATGTTGTGTCAAATTTGGAGTTCGAGAGACGGAACTTTACCGGATACTCAGGCTAAATTATATGCCAGTTTTATTAAGTATTTCTATGGCTGGAAAGAGCAGATTATCAAAATCTATGCAAAGCTATGTGGCAAAAGTCATGGTGAGTGTCAGAGACTTTTACATGAAGGGTTAGGAGAATTAGCAAAAGCTGCAATTGATGGAAAATCGAGTCGTTTTCGCTTGTCCTATCGGTTAGTTAGTGAGTATTTGGGAGATCGAAGCGATGAAACGTCTTTATTATCATTGGCGTTATCTCTGGGATGGTTGAATCGGGTTGGCAGGGATTTTGATGAACCGGAAGAATCTGTTTATGGGTTTTATCATGCGACGTTTCAGGAGTATTTTGCGGCCTTGGCGGTGGACGATTGGGATTATTTTTTACCTCGGAATCATGTTGATTTTCCGGTGGTGGGGAAGGAATATCGGATTTTTGAAGCGCAGTGGAAGCAGGTGATTTTGCTGTGGTTGGGGCTGGAGGGTGTGAATAGGAAGCAGAAGGAGGAGTTTATTGAGGAGTTGTTAGAGTTTGAGGATGGGTGCGATGATTTTTATGGATATCGAGCATATTTTCTAGCTGCTGCGGGGATAGGTGAGTTTAAAGGTTGTTCGCGGGCTGATGAAATAGTAGCAACAATTATTAAGTGGGGTTTTGGTTATTTTAACAGTGAAAAACAAAAGTGGCAGACATTACTCGATCCACTTGCAGAGGGAGCAAGAGCAGCACTGTTACAGACTAACTATAGTATCGTGGTCAACCAACTCATTGATTTACTGAAAAATAATACTCAAGATAAGTTTTTCGGTCCGAGTGTCGCTGAAATTTTAGGTAAAATTGACCCAGGCAATCCAGAGGTAATCACTGCTTTAATCGGAAGTCTCTCAGCTACTAATGATGAGTTTTTCCGTCGGAGTGTCGCTGAAATTTTGGGTAAAATTGACCCAGGCAACCGAGAAGCGATCAGTGCTTTAATCAAAATTCTCTCAGCGACTAATGATGAGGATACCCGTTGGAGTGTGGCTGACAGTTTGGGTCAAATCGACTCAGGCAACCCAGATGCGATCGCTGCTTTAATCGAAATTCTATTAGCTACTACTAATGAGTTTACCCGTCAGAAGGTCGCTGAAAGTTTGGGTAAAATTGACCCAGGAAACTCAGAGGCGATAGCTGCTTTGATCGAAATTATGTTAGGGACTAATTATGAGTATACCCGTCAGATGGTTGCTAAAATTTTGGGTAAACTAACCACAGAAAACCCAGAGGTAATCGATGCTTTAATTGGAATTTTATCAGCTGCTAATGATTGGTATACCCGTAAAATTGTTGCTGAAATCTTGGGTAAAATTGCCACAAAAAACACAGAGGTAATCGATGCTTTAATCGGAATTGTCTCAACAACTAATGATAAGTATATCCGTTGGGAAGTCGCTGAAACTTTAGGTGAAAATGCGACAGGAAACCCGGAAGTTATCGCTGCTTTAATCGGAATTATTTCAACAACTAATGATAAGGATACCCGTCGGCAAGTCGCTGAAACTTTGAGTAAAATTGCGACAGGAAACCCACAAGCCATAGATGTTTTAATCGGAATTCTCTCAGCGACTAATGATGAAGATATCCGTCGGAGAGTCGTTGACGTTTTGGGTATAATTGCGACAGGAAACCCAGAGGCGATTGCTGCTTTGATCAGCATTAGGTCAGCGACGACTGATGAATATATTCGTTGGAATGTCGCTGACATTTTGGGTGAAATCACCACAGGAAACCCAGAGGCGATCGCTGCTTTAATCAGAATTATATCAATGACTAATGATGAGGATACCCGTCGGAAAGTCGCTAACATTTTGAGTAAAATTGCCACAGGCAACTCAGAGGCGATCGCTGCTTTAATCGAAATCTTTTCAACCAATAATGATTACGATACCCGTCTGAACGTGGCTTATAATTTGCGTAAAATTGCGACAGGAAACTCAGAGTTTCTCGCTGCTTTAATTGGAATTTTTTCAGAGACTAATGATAAATATATTTGTTGGAATATTCCTGAAATTTTGGGTGAAATTGCCACAGGAAACCCCGAGGCTATCGCTGCTTTAATCGAAATTTTTTCAGTTACTGATGATGCACATATCCGTTTGAGAGTACCTGAACTTTTGGGTGAAATTGCTGCTAGAGGGAACCCAGAGGCACTCGCTGCTTTAATCAGAATTATCTCAACGACTAATGATGAGTATAATACCCCTGGGACAGTCGCTGACATTTTGAATAAAATTGTGCAAAATGACCAGATGCCTTCAGTTGTCTCAGCTTTGCAACAATTCCAGGACGATTCAACCTATGAAACCAATTATGCCCTCTACGAAAACAGCTTTGAAATCATCTGGAACTGCGCCCAAAATCTGCCTTACCCAACTTTCTATCAAGCATGGCACCATCAACTCACCACACCCCATCCAGAAGTCCCAGAAACAACAGGAGTCGGTTCAACCCCCTTCACCCAAAGCCTCAATTTAGCAGACTTACCCAACATCCTTGATGCCAGACTTGCAGACACACAATTAATCGAATCCGTACAGCTAATTTGCATCGACACCAGCAAATTCATCGACTCCGATAACCCCGCCCTCGATATCTACGGACAATTCCTCGACAAAAACTTTCCCCAACATCCCAACCGCGAACCCGAAAAACTCGCCCAACTCAAATCCTACTGGAATCAACTCTGCCGCGACAGCGACAAACACCTCATCCTCATCTTTTACGAAGGCCCCACATCCCCCGCCGCCCAAGGTTTGAGCCCTACTTTCCTCAATGCGCTTACCCGCTTCGACGGTACAATCTGTCTCATCGCAGACACGCCTCACCCACCCCTGCAAACCTTCTCGCCCCATGACTCGGATTTGGTTCAAAGTGTTGTAAATTGGCTCGAAAGAGTTCATTTAGAGTCTTGAAGAAACCGGGTTTTTGGCAACTTCTACGAGGCGCAGCGAATAATTCTCGAAAAAACCCGGTTTCTGGCCCCGCGACAAGCAAAGAAACCGGGTTTTTCGCAGTTTTTACGAGGTGTGGCGAAGTATTCTCGCAAAAACCCGGTTTCTGGGCACCCGTAAATCTAAGAAACCGGGTTTTTCGCAGATTCTACGATGTGTGGCGAAGTGTTCTCGAAAAAACCCGGTTTCTGGGCACTCGCGAGAAGCAAAGAAACCGGGTTTTTCGCAGATTCTACGAGGTGTGGCGAAGTATTCTCGAAAAAACCCGGTTTCTGGCCACCCGCGATTTGAGATAAAATATTGACAAGCCCTCAACATAACGAACAATGACTCTAGCTAACTATCAACTTTCCCTAAACTTTGAACAAATTTTAGCCCTAGTCAAACAACTGCCTTATCCAGAAAAATTGCAGTTATGTCAAGAACTGGAAAAAGAAGTATTAAACAGTAAATCAACTGTTTTTACAGAAACCCTAGAAGATATAGGGATGGAAAATGCTATTAAAGAAGGTGAAAATACTGAAACAGTCAGTCGCGATCGAATCTTCCAAATTCTCAAATAACACTTGATTTACATTCCCAAAAGAATCCAGGCCCAACCGTCAAAACTTGTTCTGTTGGCATGAACAATTCCCAATAGGGAAGTCCAGAATCATCTTGCAAATCTGCCTGTAAAATTAGTTGATAATCGCCCTCAAAAACTAGAGTGAGACTAATATTATCAGCATCGATCGCAAAATCAATCAATTCTTTATTTTCCAATTGCTGCAAAACTTTTTTGACAGCATCTATTTCTACCTCATCTATTTCTCCATCTATATCTACTGGCAAGGAAGAAGTTAAAATGCGATCGCCTTGCTTGAAAACCCAAGGTGTTGCCCTCGTGCCAAATTGCCAACTACCTTTGGATAGATGTGCTAATTTTGGGTGAGTGTAGGCAGACATCTCACCGAAATCTAGCCGTAATTCATCCCCATAACTAAATATAACCTGATGACAAATTTCTCCGATCATCGGTTTGGTAATGACTGAAATAATTTGCTCGATATTTGGCTTCCGATCGGCAATAGATGTTTGAATAACCATTTAAATATCCCCGCTGCCTTGCCGTAACCTGGGTTATCTGGCCATTCGTAAACCAAAGAAACCGGGTTTTTCGCAGTTTCTACGATGTGTGACGAGTATTCTGGGAAAAACCCGGTTTCTGATTGCCCGCAAACCAAAGAAACCGGGTTTTTCGCAGTTTCTTTGGTTTGTGGCGAAGTATAGCTTTTCTCAAAAAGATCGGGTATAACTGACAGCTTACATAACCGCTTAAACTAAGAGGGCTGAAGCCCAACAACGTACCTCATCTTTCTGATAACGGCTATATTCTGGAAAAACCCGGTTTCTCGCCACCCATCCACTATTCATTGAAGGTGTTTTATCAGCCTATGATTTAGGTACATAGGTCGATCGCACTTGCAACTCCTTCAACTGCTTCTCATCCACGCTAGACGGCGCATTTGTCAGCAAACAACCCGCTTGCTGCGTCTTCGGAAATGCCATGACATCGCGAATCGACTCCTCGCCGGCTAACAGCATTACCAACCGATCCAAACCGTAGGCTATGCCGCCGTGGGGAGGTGTTCCGTACTCAAAGGCATCCAACAAAAAGCCGAATTTGTTGTAAGCTTCTTCTGTGGATAAGCCGATCGCCTCGAACACCTTTTCCTGAACTTCCCGCTGGTAAATCCGCAGGGAACCGCCGCCGACTTCTGTACCGTTTAATACCAAATCGTAGGCTTGAGCTCTGGCTGTTTTTAAATCGGCAATATCGTCGGGATGCGGCGCTGTAAACGGGTGGTGCAATGCTTCCAAACGCTTCTCGTCGGCGTTCCATTCAAACATCGGGAAATCCGTCACCCACAGCAGATTCATCTTGTCTTTGTCAATCAATCCCAAGTCGTTACCGACGAACAAACGCAATCTATCCAAAATCTTATTGACAGTTGGCGCCTCGGCTGCTGCGAATAATAACAAATATCCGGGTTGCGCGCCGGTGCGATCGAGCAATTCCTGTTTTTGCGCCTCAGTTAAATTATCCTTAATTGCGCCGATCGTATCAATTTCCCCATTTTCCCGCACGCGAATGAAAGCCAAGCCTTTTGCACCGGCTTCGGTGGCTTCTTTAAACACATCGCCTTTTTTAATTCGCTCGTTAGAAAAAGCCTCATTCCCGCCGGGAATCGGCAAAACTTTCACGATTCCGCCCGCAGCGATCGCACCGGAAAACACCTTAAATCCCGAGTCTTTCATCAAATCGGAAACATCGACTAATTCCAAACCGAAGCGAGTATCCGGTTTGTCGCTACCGTAGCGATCCATCGCTTCGGCGTAAGTCAAGCGCGGGAAAGGACAAGGTAATTCGACGCCTTTCACACTTTTGAAAATATTGCAGACTAAACCTTCATTTAATTTGATGACTTCTTCCACAGACATGAAACTCATTTCCATGTCCAATTGCGTGAATTCCGGTTGTCTGTCGGCGCGCAAATCTTCATCGCGGAAGCAGCGGGCAATTTGATAATATCTGTCAAAACCAGACACCATTAACAATTGTTTGAACAACTGTGGTGATTGCGGTAAAGCATACCACGTACCGGGATTGACGCGGCTGGGAACTAAATAATCTCTCGCACCTTCGGGAGTTGCACGAGTTAAAATTGGGGTTTCAATTTCCATGAAACCTTCCGCATCTTCCAGGTGGCGGCGCATGGCTTTGACAACTTGGTGGCGAAGTTGTAAATTGCGACTCATACGATCGCGCCGCAAGTCCAAATACCGATATTTCAGGCGCAAATCTTCCCGCACATTTTCATTTTCCGCCGTCGCCACCTGAAACGGTAACTGTTTGCGAACCGCATTCAACAATTCAATCTCATCAGCATAAATTTCTACTTCACCCGTAGGCAATTTAGGGTTGAGGGAATCTTCCGGGCGGCTGGTGACTCTACCGATAATTTTCACCACGTATTCGCCGCGCAAAGCCTCAGCGCCGTGATAGGAGTCGGGGGTGCGCTGCGGATCGCTGACAATTTGCACAATACCCGATCGATCGCGCACATCGAGAAAAATCACCCCGCCATGATCGCGGCGGCGATCCACCCAGCCGTAAAGGGTGACAGTCTCTCCGATGTGTTCGCTTCGCAGTTCGCCGCAGTAGTAACTTCTCATGGTTTGGGGTTATGGACTAAAAATAAAGCTTTTTAATTATGCAGTATGCCTGAACATTGTGCTGAATGCAAATTCAAGGGCGATCGCGATCGTGGTTTTGGTGTTGAGTGCAGTAGAGTGCAAGTGTCAGCCCAATTATAGCATTGATAAAAGCTCTTCTGTTGTATTGGGTGAACCCTGAAAGCTTTAAGCCGTAACGCTTAATCCCAGTCGCACCGAAACTGCGCGCGCGATCGGCTATTGACATTATCCCTGTTCAGTTGACTGTAATTTAGTTCGTTCGTAGTGCGGACTTCAGTCCGCCACCGGAAAGCGGACTGAAGTCCGCACTACGAACTGCTTGAATAGCCGATTCACTGCCCCTCTGCGGTTAATTAAAAAAATCTTAACTTCTTTTCCAAATCTTAATTTCCCCCAACCAACCCGCACTCACAATAGTCTTTGAATCGGCGCTAATTCCGACAGCAGTAACATAGCCAGAATGTCCGCTCAAATTACCTCTCAATTCGCCCGATCGCACATCCCACAGTTTTACGCTCTTATCCCAACTCCCAGTAACCAGTATACTCCCATCCCGACTGATTGCTAGCGACCAAACTCCATCGGTGTGTCCGCTCAAACGCCGAATTAATTGACCGTTTCCGACATTCCACAAACCAACGGTGCCGTTGCTGTTGCCGGCGGCCAAAGTTTTGCCATCGGGAGTAAACGCTAGGGACAAAACAGACAAATTTTTGCCGCTAATCGTGCGAATTGCTTGACCTGTAGTTAAATTCCACAACCTAATTGAACCATCTTTGCTGCCGCTAGCTAAAGTTTGGCGATCGGGACTAATTGCTACAGCATTCACTAATCCAGAATGCCCGGTTAAAGTCCGCAGCAATGCCCCTGTTTTCGCATTCCAAATCTTAATCGTTTTGTCCCAACTGCCGCTCGCAATAAATTGACCGTCGGGACTGATGGCAACACTCGAAACAGCACCGGAATGCCCGCTCAAAGTGCGGACAACCGCGCCTGTTTCCAAATTCCAAATTTTTACCGTTTTGTCATCGCTGCCGCTAGCTAACACGTTTCCATCCGCACTCGATGCCAGGGAATTTACGGCTTCCGCGTGTCCTTGCAGCGTAGTTTTTAATTGCCCGCTGGGGAAGTTCCAAACAGAGATTGTGCCGTTACTATTTCCTGTGGTAAAAGCAGTGGAAGCTAGGGCAAGGGAACTAACAACTTCTGAAGGGGCTTTGAGGGTATTTGTGGTGGCAAAGGCGATCGCACTTCCGGGCTTCTGAGGCGGATTATTGACAGGAGTTTTCGGATTGGCGGCTGTTGGCGATTGGGGAAGGACTGGTAGCGAAATAGTCGATCGCCATTTCATGATATTATTGATTTCTACTCCCGCCGCCACGATTTTATCCGAATTGTCTTCTAACTTGACAATGCCGTTAATTGCGACAACTTTTCCCCCATCATCAAGCACTGGGCCGCCGCTCATTCCCGCCCTAACTAAGTTGTTGTATACCAAAGTATAGCCATTTAATGGAGTTTGGCGGCCGGTAAATTGACCTTCCGTAGCGATGAAAATCGGTTGTCTCAGGGAACCGCCGGATATTGGCCAACCAGCCACATAGGCTCTTTTTCCGGGAGTTGCTGGGGAATTAGCTAATTGGGCGAGGGGATAGCTTTGAGGGCTGCTGATAGGGACGATCGCGACATCCGCACCGGGCATTCGCCGCACCAGGCCGTATGATACAGAGTGAGCTTTACCGTCGGGAGTTACAACCTCGTAATCGCCAGGTTTATCGACTACGTGCCAGTTGGTGAGTATATAGTACGTGCTACCTTGTTTTTCTAAAATTACTCCGGAACCGCCTTTTGTACCTTGGATGCGTACCGTGATTTGTTTGGCGACGGTTTTAACTGCGTCGGCGGTTAAGGCTAGGGCGATGGGAGGTGAGGTGAGTGGGATGAGGGCGATCGCGCTTAGGGCGATCGTAGCACTCAAAATAGCCGGAATTGTTCTGCTGTAGTTCATGATTGTGTCAATGTAACATAAACTTCTTCAGTCTTCTGAAGAGGACTTCAGCTTTGAGCAAGGGACTTAAGTCCCTTGCGGGCTGTAACGGCAGGTGCAAAATATCAATACTAGGGTGCACTTGACAAAACCAAACGCTTGGGTTATTGTAGTAATATAATAAAATTTTTTACAATTCACGATAAAACTATGGGCAAAGTTATAGAAGACATCAAAAATAATTTATTTGTTTACATATATACTAACGACCATATCCCCGCTCATGTCCACGTCTTTAAAGGTAGAAAAAATGACGCTAATCAGATGGAACTCAAGATTAATATTGGCAGTGAAGAGGCACCTCCTACTTTAGTTTATGCTCACGATCTAATAAAGAAGAAAGACATCCTAAATGCACTTAAACTTATAGCTATCAATCAAGAAATGCTCTTAAGCAAATGGAAAGAAATACATGGCATTTAAAAATTGGGATCTAGAATTAACGGAAGAAAATCTTGTAGAGCAAATAGCCAAAGCCAAAGAAGCATGGAAACAAGCCGAGGCGACAGAGCCCCGTGCCGAATCTGTAAAGTACGATCGGTCTGAAGATTTAATTACGATCAAACTGAAAAGCGGTGCTATTTTTGCTTTTCCTCCACAACTGGCACAAGGCTTAGAAAATGCTTCGCCAGAACAACTTGCTGATGTTTGGCTGCCGCCTTCCGGTAGCAGCGTACACTGGGAAACCTTAGATGTTGATTTTGGCATTCCCGAACTTATCGCAGGTATTTTTGGGACAAAATCTTGGATGGCTGAATTAGGTAGGAAGGGAGGAAAGACAACTTCAACCTCTAAATCAGCAGCAGCAAGGCAAAATGGCAAAAAAGGCGGGCGACCTAAAAAGAATATTTCCGTTAATTCTTGAAATCAATTTATTAGCTGTCAGATGTCAGCGACTAAAATCCCCGGCTTCTCAAAAAGTTCGGGGATTTCGCCTTAAATTTTATGCGAGATCGAACAGCAAAAACTCCGCATCTTGTGCCGCTTCAATAACCAACTCAGCCTCATCACTAACCGCCGCACCGTCACCCTTTTCTAAAGTCAAGCCGTTGAGCAAAACAGCACCGCGAGCAACTTGTATCCAAGCATGGCGATTTGGCTGCAAAACATGAGAAACCCGCGAGTTTTTATCCAAAACTGCTGCATACAAATCGACATCTTGATGCACTTTTACCGCACCATCTCTCGCATCTCGCGCCGCCACTAATCGCAGTTTCCCGCGCCTTTCTGTTAGGGGAAAATCCCGCTGTTCGTAACTCGGCTCTAAGCCATTGGTATCGGGCAACAGCCAGATTTGCAGCAAATGAACTCGGTCAGTTTGCGAGGGATTGAACTCGCTGTGTTGGATGCCCGTACCTGCACTCATTCGCTGCACTTCACCGGGTTTGATTACTGCGCCGGTACCTAAACTGTCTTTGTGTTCTAACGCTCCTTCCAGTACATAGGTAATGATTTCCATGTCGCTGTGCCCGTGAGTGCCGAAACCTTTGCCGGGGTTAACGACATCCTCGTTGATTACCCGCAACGAGCGAAAATTCATATAATTGCGATCGTAATAGTTGGCAAAGGAAAATGTGTGATAACTGTCGAGCCAACCATGATTAGCGTGTCCTCTTGCTTCACTTTTTCTGACTGCAATCATTTTCTCAATCCTCCTTCGATTTTAGATTTTAGATTTGGGAATAACTTCGGGTATTTCTCCGATGTTTCTACTTTAAACCAAGTCAAGCTATTATGGGAAGTACGCACTTCAAAGTGCGGTAGTTACCAAAAAGATACTATGCAAGCTAAAGAAGGAACTATTGAGCGCGCAAATTGCCCGGTAGAAAGAACTTTAGAGGTGATTGGCGGGCGCTGGAAAGTCTTAATCCTCCGGGAGCTCTTTCAAGGAGTGAAGCGTTTTAACGAGCTGCAACGAGCTGTCAACGGCATTACTCAAAAGATGCTGACGCAGCAGTTGCGGGAGATGGAGTCAGATGGGATTGTTCACCGAGAAATTTACCTGCAAGTTCCGCCGAAAGTTGAATATTCGCTCACGCCTTTGGGCGAAAGTCTCAAACCGATTATTGATACTATGCACGAATGGGGAATTAAGCATATTAACTACAGTTGAGTTTATTGAAGTGTAGCTAATTCCCAATTTGCGATTGTCGCAGATTATATCATAAAATAACCCTTATAAAGTTTGTAGTGAGGACTTCAGTCCTCTCTGATTTGAAGAGGACTGAAGTCCGAACGATCGAACGTGTTATAAAGTTTGTAGTGAGGACTTCAGTCCTCTCTGATTTGAAGAGGACTGAAGTCCTCACGATCGAACCTGTTATAAAGTTTGTAGTGAGGACTTCAGTCCTCTCTGATTTGAAAAGGACTAAAGTCCTCACTACGAACCGGTTATAAAGTTTGTAGTGAGGACTTCAGTCCTCTCTGATTTGAAAAGGACTAAAGTCCTCACTACGAACCGGTTATAAAGTTTGTAGTCAGGACTTCAGTCCTCTCTGATTTGAAAAGGACTAAATTCCTCACTACGAACCGGTTATAAAGTTTGTAGTCAGGACTTCAGTCCTCTCTGATTTGAAAAGGACTAAAGTCCTCACTACGAACCGGTTATAAAGTTTGTAGTGAGGACTTCAGTCCTCTCTGATTTGAAAAGGACTAAATTCCTCACTACGAACCGGTTATAAAGTTTGTAGTCAGGACTTCAGTCCTCTCTGATTTGAAAAGGACTAAATTCCTCACTACGAACCGGTTATAAAGTTTGTAGTCAGGACTTCAGTCCTCTCTGATT
>NZ_JAHRFA010000032.1:44212-73393 GCF_020883045.1 Microcoleus sp. CAWBG58
TGAAGAGGACTGAAGTCCGAACGATCGAACCTGTCAGGGCGATACTTTTTTCTGTCTTCGGACTGATGTCGTTTTTTCCAGCTAGTCCAACAATAATAATATGAACAAAATAGAGCGTCTTGCCACCCTTAACCGCATCCGCAAACTCAGTCGCCTGATGGATACCGCCATTGGCATCCCCGGTACTAAATTTCGCATTGGCTTAGATCCAATTATTGGTTTAGTTCCCGGTGCTGGCGATATAGTAGATACTGCGTTTTCTGCCTACTTAATTTATTTGGCAACTCAATTCAACATTCCGCCCAAAACTCTAGGCAAAATGATTTACAATATTGGTTTAGAAGCTGTTATTGGCTCAGTGCCTTTAGTCGGGGATATCTTCGATGCTTTTTATAAGTCAAACATGAGAAATCTGGCACTTTTGGAAGCGCACCTCGAAGCAGAGGAACCCGAATTAGCAGCAGTTGCAGAACCTATTCATGAATCAATTAAACTCTAGGTTCGTAGTGAGGACTTTAGTCCGCATCCAAGAAGGACTAAAGTCCTCACTACGAACCTTTAAACTCTAGGTTTGTAGTGAGGACTTTAGTCCGCATCCAAGAAGGACTAAAGCCCTCACTACAAACCTTTAAATATGGAAAAGCTCGCCTTTACACAAATCAACAAAAGCATTAACATCTTCTTCTTTAGTATTAAAAGCTGTTACCAGTCTGACAGTAGAGTTATCCCACCGATAAAACTGAAAACCACGACTCAAAGCTGCTGCAATCACTGATTCGGGAAGCTGCATAAAAATCTCGTTAGCTTCGACGGGATGGCAAAACTTGACTTTCTCAACTCCGGCCAAACCTTCGGCTAATTTAGCAGCCATCTTATTGGCGTGAGTCGCATTTTTTAGCCACAAATCATCCGTTATATATGCTTCCAACTGCGCCGACAAAAACCGCATCTTTGAGAACAGATGCCCGCTGCGCTTGCGGTAAAATGGGAAAGTTTTTGCTAATTCTCGATCGAAAAATACCACAGCTTCCGCAGCCATCGCGCCGTTTTTTGTCGCTCCAAATGAGAGGATATCCACACCTGCGCGCCAAGTGATATCCGCAGGAGAACAGCCCAAACTAGCAACAGCGTTAGCAAAGCGAGCTCCATCCATATGCAGGTGCAAATTGTGGCGGCGCACAACTTCGGAAATCTCGGCAATTTCCGCTGGATTGTAGACTGTGCCGGCTTCTGTGGCTTGGGTGATGCTGACGGCGGCGGGCTGTACGTGGTGGACGACTCCTGCACCAGCGCGATCGACTATTTCACCTAAAGTCTCTGCCTCTATCTTACCATCACTTCCTGTTATTGTAACTAACTTTGCACCGCCCGTAAAAAACTCCGGCGCGCCGCATTCATCCAGATTAATATGAGATTGGGCGTGACAGTAAACAGCCCCGTAACTTGGAGTCATCACCGCCAGGGCTAAAGCATTAGCAGCAGAACCGGTGGCTACGGGGAAAACAGTCACAGATGTCTCGAACAAATCCGAAAATTTAACTTGCAAACGCTGCGTATATTCATCATCTCCATAGGACATAACTGCACCGCAATTAGCCGCTGCAATCGCTGCCATAATTTCCGGCGAAACCCCGGTTGCATTGTCGCTACAAAAATTCATTTGAATAATTGGTAAACAGAATCTATAATATAACTCATACCAATTTAATGTGAAGTTGCATATCTCGTTCCCCCCCTCGCATACTCCCTAATAACGAGGACGAAAGATCCCAATCTTGTCCCCCCCTTATTAAGGGGGGTTAGGGGGGATCGGATTCGGGAGCAGGCTCATAAAAAATTCGGATCGACAGTCAAAAGTCAACCGTCAAAAATTAAACCAAGAGGAACTATGGCAGAGTACCGCCAAATAGAATACCGCATCGGCAAAGACGGAAAAATTACCGAAACCGTCCTCAACGCCACCGGTTCGAGTTGCACCGAAACCACCGCCGGAATTGAAACAGCCCTCGGCAAAGTAGAATCTCAAGACTTGCTGCCAGAATACTATGAAGGCGAAGAAAATTTGACCGCCGAACAAACTCAGACTTTAAAACAAGTTTAGAAAAATTAACAATGTTCTATCTCCTCGGTGCAACAGTTGATATAACAACAGGGCCTGCCTTCGGTATCGCGCTAGCTGTCGGGGGCATTTTTCTAATTTTAGTGTACCTTTATGCTGCATCCGAGGCCGGAGATGCGATCGACTTTAAGTACGATACAATCCTCCGGGAACGCATGAATCAGCTAGATATCGTCGATTGGCAAGATTTAGGCGAAAAAGCCGGATTAAGTCGGTTCGGGGTGCGCCTAGTACGGCAGGGAGACGTGGGAAAACTCACCCTAGACCAATTGCGGCGGCTGGCAACTGTGCTAAATTTAAATTTCCAGGAATTCGATCGCACTTTAAACGCACTGCCCGTATCGGATGAAATCACCACGAATCCCAGCGAAATCGAAGAATTGAAACAGCAGTGTTTCCGGCTTCGCGAAGAATTGCAGCAACAAAAAACTCAACTCACAGCCGATTTTCGCCGCGCCACCTTTGAACAGTTACAAACTTTGCTAACAAACTATCCCAGCGCCCGCAAAATGGCAGAAGCCAAGCCGAATATGCCAGCCAAAAATCTCTCTGCTTTGTTTACGCCTCTAGAAAATCTCCTGTCAAGTTGGGATTTTGAAACAATTGGTTCAGCTTGGGAACAAGTTGCTTACAATCCGCAGTTGCACCAGCCGGATGTTGAAGATATAAAAGAAGGAGAGTTAGTTTATATTCGGTTTGTCGGCTATCGGGATGGAGAGCAAATTCTTGCTCCTGCTAAAGTTAGTCGCAGCCTCCCACCGGGAATAACAAATTAAATTGAAAATCTAAAATAGACATGACTACAGTTGCAATAGACTTCGGTACCAGCAACACGGTTGTTTGCATTCTCAACCCGGATACGCAAACACCAGAAACTTTGAGATTGGGCGAAATGTCCCGCATTTTTAAGACCAATAAATCGAACCCAGATGTTCGAGAAATACCTGTAGTGCCGACTTTAGTGTTTGTGAAAAATGCTGGAGAGTTGGTATTGGGCGAAAAAGTGCGATCTCAGCGTTTAGGACAATCCCAGCCCGATCGCTTTTTCAAAGCTTTTAAACGCGACTTAGCAGCCGATTATCAGCCCCCAGCCCGCCATCTTGACGGCGAAAGCTACACGCCGGAATCAGTAGCCGAACAATTTATTAGAACAATATGGAAACAATTATATCAGCAAAACATACAACCAGACAAATTAATTTTTACAGTACCAGTCGGAGCCTTTGAGCGATATCTTGATTGGTTTCGCGACTTAGCAGAATCTCTCGGAGTTGAAGAAGTTCAGTTAATCGATGAATCCACCGCCGCCGCCCTGGGATATGCAGTCCAACGCCCCGGTTCTCTAGTTTTAGTAGTCGATTTTGGCGGCGGAACTTTAGATTTAAGTTTAGTTCGTACCGCTGCAACTTCCTCCTTACCTTCTCTTAGCAAAGGGGAGACAAATCTTGTCCCCCCTCTTGTAGGGGCGGTGCCCCCGTGCCCGCCCTCGCTGGGGGGGGTGCGCGCCGAAGTGTTGGCAAAATCGGATGCTTATGTCGGCGGTGAAGATATTGATATCTGGATTGTTGAAGATTATTTGCGGCAAATTGGTTCGTCGCGGGCAGAAGTCGGCGGCGTGGGCTGGCAAAATTTATTAGAAATAGCGGAAAAGTTAAAGATTCAAGTTTCTCAAGTTAATGAGGCGAAGGAAAGTTGGTTTGATGATGAAAATTTTATGTCCTACGAATTGCAACTAAACCGAGAGAAGCTTGAAGAAATCCTGGAATCTCGGCAGTTGTTGGAACAGTTGCGGGAAGCTTTAGATGAAGTGTTGAGCATTGCCCTGGGAAAAGGTATCAGCAAAGCAGATATCGAACAGGTTTTGCTGGTAGGAGGAACTTCTCTGATTCCGGCTGTATCTAATTTAGTGGTTTCCTATTTTGGGCGGCAAAAAGTCAAAACAGATAAGCCTTTTGAAGCTGTAGCCCACGGCGCTTTAGCCTTGACACAATTGGCGAGTGTTGACGATTATTTGCGCCACACCTATGCAATTCGCCTCTGGGAACCTTATGCTAAAGCTTATACTTATTCGCCGATTTTTAGCAAAGAAATGAAGTATCCTTGTGAAAGTTCCGAAGAGTTGACGCTGCAAGTTGCCATTGAAGGTCAAAGAGAAATTCGGTTAGATATTGGAGAAGTTGCGGAGGTGTCGCAAGCGGAGGTTACTTTTAACGAAAAAGGGCAAATGACGAGCAGTTTGCTCAACAAACACAGCGATTTTCGTTCTCTGGAAAGCCACCACCAGCAGGTTTGTGTGGCGCATTTGAACCCGCCCGGAGTATTGGGGATTGACAGGGTTTCGGTGAGTTTTGAAGTGGATGAGAGGCGGGTGTTGCTGGCTACGGTGCGGGATTTGGTGACAGGTAAGGTGTTGGTGGCCAAAGGGGCGATCGCCAAACTGCAATAATGGTAAAATCTTTAGATAAAATTCGGCGATAGAAATCGCAAAGCGAGTCAAACTTTCCTTCCTTTCTAAGAGACTGAAGAATATCGATTGAAATCAAATTGATGCCTCCATGAAAAAGCAACAAAATAAATTCAGCCACCTCACAGCAATTGAAAGGATTTACCTGTCATTTCCGGCAAAAATTTTATTAGAGCAAAACCTGCTTCAAGGTAAAATTTTAGATTTTGGGTGCGGCTTCGGCAGCGATGTTAAATTGTTGCAGCAAAAAGGCTTTGATATTGCAGGTTACGACTCTTATTATTTTCCTGAATTCCCCGAACATAAATTTGATACAATCATTTGCTTTTATGTTTTGAATGTCTTGTTTCCCGAAGAACAAGCTCATGTCCTGATGGAAGTATCGCACCTCTTGAAACCAGGAGGTAAAGCATATTTTGCCGTGAGAAGGGATATCAAAAAAGAAGGTTTTCGAGAACACTACGTACACAAAAAACCTACCTATCAGTGCATCGTCAAACTTCCATTTAAGTCATATCTCTTAAATGAGTCTTGCGAAATCTACGAATACGTGCATTACAACCATCAAAGAAATTCAACTAATAACTGCATATTCTGCAATCCCTACAAAAACCTAACTTTGCTCACAGAATCAGCGACAGCCTATGCAATTTTTGACGGTTATCCCGCCAGCCCAGGTCATGTTTTAATTGTTCCCAAACGTCACACTGCAAATTATTTTGAATTGCCATTTCGAGAGCAATCGGCTTGCTGGTTTATGGCTAATAAGGTGCAAGAAATTTTAACTAAAGAGTTTCAGCCTGACGGTTTTAATGTCGGTATCAATATTAATAAAGATGCGGGTCAAAGTCGCAGTCACGCTGCAATTCATGTTATCCCCCGCTACAAGGGCGATGCGGCTGGGAATAAAGGCGGTATTAGATATGTGATTCCTCAACTTAAAAATAAAAATTAGGGATTTGTAAAAGCATTTTTTTACCGCAGAGGCGCACAGCACGCAGAGGAATAGAGAAAACAGGGATGTATAATTTTTGTAAGGATTGTTTTACAGGAATTACGCGCGGCGACTACAGAAACCGGGTTTTTTATTAATTCTAGGGCTGGGACGAATGATTTTGGAAAAAAACCCGGTTTCTCGATACCCGTGGGTAATTTTTGTAATAATTCTTGTATTTGAGCAAAGGGCGAGCAAAATAGAGTTAAAATGTGTTAGCCAAGTCTCAAACTACACATTAGCAGTAATTTGGTATTCTGTTTATGTCTAAGCGCAAAAAGCAAGAATGGCTCAAGGAAACTCTAGAGCTCAAAGAAGACCACAATTGGAAGTCAAAGCCTGGAACTCGCATCTTTGTAGCAGGAAGAGGTGCAGTCCGCTTTGATGTCCCCCAAGATTGGCATTTTGAACCGGATACAAAGTCGTTCCGGTTTACGGATAAGAAACCGCCGGATGATGATTGTTGTTTGGAGGTTTCGTTTAATTTGTTACCTCCTGGTAACTGGGGAGAATTTCCGCTGGTGCCGCTATTGCAGAAAATAGTTGAAGATGATACCAGAAATCCGATCGATCCTGGGGAAATCATTCAATTAAAGCGGCAAACTGCTCGGGTTGTTTGGACTGAATTTAAGTTTATCGACCCTCCAGAACAGCGAGAAGCTTATTCGAGAATCTGTATCGGATTGGGTTCTAATGTTCAATGTTTGATTACTTTTGATTACTGGGTTGATGATGCTGAACGTTTGACTCCTGTCTGGGATACGGTGATGGACTCGCTGGTTTTGGGTTTGTTTATTAGCGACCCTCGAACGGGTTTTGCACGTCCTGATTAGAGATATGCAGGGTTGGAAGCTTCGATTTTTGTGGTTGTGTATCCCTGAGTTCTTGAAGAAGTCGGGGATTTCAAATAATTGACGATCGCATTTAATGCAAAGATATTGATAAATATCTTGTACACTATACTTGTTGTGCAAAATTTGACTTGAGGTAGCTTGTGGCGCTAGATTTGCTAACCGAAATCTACAGTTCCTTTGAACCATTTCAGCCTCCCTCGAAAGAGGCTTATGTTGATTGTCAGGAAGTCCGTGGTGGTTGGGAAGTAGTACGGGAATTAGGTCGAAAGATTACGCGATCGAAGAAACCCACTTGTCAGCTTTACTCTGGACACCGAGGAGTGGGAAAATCCACAGAACTCCTGCGATTAAAAGAGTATCTTGAACAACAGAAATATTTTGTGGTTTACTTTGCAGCAGATGATGAGGATATTGAACCCCAAGATGCGGAGTATGCGGATATATTGTTTGCTTGTACTCGACATCTAGTAGAAGCGATCGATCTGCAAAATCATAACCCTTTGCTAGATTGGATGCAAAATCGATGGGAATCTCTGAAAGATTTGGCACTGACAGAAGTGTCTTTTGAAGGTTTAAACTTAGAGGGACAAATTGCCCAGTTTGCCAAAATTACAGCCAATCTTCGCGCAACTCCTGATAAGCGGCGCGAACTTCGACAGAAAATTAATGCTAATACTCCCTCTTTGGTAGAAGCGCTGAATGACTTCATCAAAGAAGCTGAGAAATCTCTACCTACAGCCTGTCGCGGCATTGTGATGATTGCCGATAATTTGGATAGAATTGCGGAAACTAAAGAAGAAGCAACTCCCAGTAATTATGACGAGATTTACTTAAATCGCAGTGAAATTCTGCGGGGCTTGGCGTGTCATGTAATCTATACAGTTCCGATCGCAATGGTATATTCGGGACGGGCGACACAGCTTGAAGATAACTACGAAAAGACCAATATTTTACCGATGGTGATGGTGCAGAATCCCGACGGTACAGTCAACTCAAATGGACTATCCAAGTTGCGGGAAATTATCTGTCGGCGGCTAGAGGCGATCGACCCCAGACTGACTCAAACTATGGATAGTAGTGTGGCAGGTTTAGATCTTCCGGCTGTGTTCGACAGTCCAGATACATTGAACCAGCTTTGCATCATGAGTGGCGGACACGCGAGGAATTTGATGCAGATGATCCGAATCGCTGTAAACTGGACGGACGAGCTACCAATTACGTCTGAAGCGGTGCAACGGGCAATTGCAGAAACGCGGGAAACCTATCTCAATACAATTCAAGAACATCAGTGGGAAATTTTGGCTGATGTTTATTGCAAAAAGCACGCCAACAATAACGAAGAGTGTCTGCGCCTGTTACTCAGGCGTTGTTTGTTAGAATATCGCTATTATGATGATAAGGGCAATCTCAAACGCTGGTACAATGTCCATCCTCTGATTGAAGAAATCGAGCAGTTTCAAGCTACAGTTGCCAAAATTCGGCAGTCGTCATCATGAGTCAACCTTCTGCTACTCGGAAACTCGACACTAGCCCAGAGGGAGTCTATCGGGCTTTATTGCGATGCCTAAAACGAACAAAAGGCTTCGGTATTGTTTTCGTGCAATGTTCTCCGGCAGAAGGTAATGAGTTGATCGGTAGGGTGCAAGAGGATTTGTCTGAGAAAAAAATTGCGGTTCTAGAATTGACAGGATCAATTGATAATCTGTATGACATTGTTGCAAATCGGGGCGATCGTAATGACCTAAACATTCTCTTCATTCAAGGACTAGAAAAGTCACTAGAACTTTATATCAAGCCTGGATATGGTGGTGATGGTGATTATTATAATTTAGATACAGTACCTCCTATTCTCAGTCACCTCAATCAAAGGCGGGAAATTTTTCGCGATCGCTTGAGTAACATTTGCTCTGTTTTTATACTACCGACTTTTGCTATCAAATATATCATCCGTCGGGCACCCGATTTTTTTGATTGGGGTTCTGGTGTATTTCAATTCTCTACTTCTATTTATAGCTCAATCAGAAAAGATTTAGAGAAACAACTACTAGAGAAACTACAAAGTCATATGCAAGAACAAGCTTTATATAAAAAAGAAAGAAGTTTTGATGAAAAAGATGAGGCCAGTAGTTTTTATTTAGATGAATCTGAATCTTGGATTAAACGAGGTAACGTACTTCTTGAAGTAAACCGTTGTGAAGAAGCGATACAACGATATGAACTAGCTATTAGACTAAAACCTGATTCATGCAAAGCGTGGAATTTTCGCGGTCTTGCTCTACTGCAACTAGGGCGCTATGAAGAGTCAATTGCCAGCTTTGAGAAGGCATTAGAAATAAAGCCAGATTATCAAGACGCTAAAACTAACCGAGATACTGCATTCAAAGAATTGAATTAAGAGCCTGGGTATAGGACTTTAAACTGTCTCCCCACTACTTGCTTGGGGCATCGCTTCAATCAGCGCCCGAAGCACCTTGTTTACTGCTTCCGGTGTTGAGAAAATCCGGGCAATATCCTCATCCAAAACAACGACTGTCATTTGTTGCTTTCCACTGCGATTGGCAAAACGGTTGGGTTTGGCTTTTTTGTAATCGAAGTGGTACTCCGACAAAAGCTCATCTTCCGAGTTTGAAGATTCATTAAAAGGCGTTTTCTTCATAGTCTTCACGCTCCTTTCTAGTGGCTAGACGGGCACTAATGATACGGATTGCATTTCCACGTTCAGTATAGCTGACTAGCAGCAACTGATTGTTTTGAGAGTGGCCGATGATAATTTCACGGCGCTCATCTTGTGAATGTTTTTCATCATCAAAAATTACGGCAAGTGGATTGTAGAAAACTGTCTTTGCTTCTTCAAAATCTATACCGTGCTTGTTGAGATTGATAGCTGCTTTGATTTCGTCCCATTCAAATTCCATACCCCGATTGTATATTTTATATATTTTCGCGCTTTTGCTATCTAACGCTGCTTTTATTATACTCCTACTCCACCTGAGTGCGACTCAACTTCCCCGCTGACTCGACGAAATAAGTGCGATCGCCCGTTTTCAGTATTTTCCCAAACGGAAAAGTTATCATTGATAACTTCCGATCGCCCTTTAGGGAAGTTTGCAGAAGACGATTGCCCATTCCCCGCAACACACTAACACAAATATCGTACAATTATCCCACCATCCCGCATCTACTCACCCCCCAGCCCATGCTCTGCGATTACCTAGTACAAATCCTCACCGCCCGCGTCTACGATGTTGCTCAAGAATCCCCCCTAGAAGTAGCCCCCAATCTATCAACACGGCTCAACAATAAACTGCTCCTGAAGCGAGAGGATATGCAGTCTGTCTTCTCCTTCAAACTGCGGGGCGCGTACAACAAAATGGCGCAACTGTCGCCGGATTTGCTAGCACAAGGTGCGATCGCAGCTTCCGCCGGCAATCACGCCCAAGGAGTCGCCCTCGCTGCACGCCACCTGGGAACTCGCGCGATTATCGTCATGCCCGTAACGACGCCGCAGGTGAAGGTTAATGCGGTGATAGCGCGCGGTGGAGAGGTGATTTTGCATGGGGATACCTATGATGATGCCTACGCTTTTGCGCGTCAATTAGAGGCCGAAAAAGGCATGACTTTTGTTCACCCTTTTGACGATCCGCACGTGATTGCGGGACAGGGTACGATCGGCATGGAAATTCTGCGGCAACATCAAAAACCGATTCACGCGATTTTTGTGGCAATTGGTGGCGGTGGATTGATTTCGGGAATTGCGGCTTATATCAAGCGGTTGCGCCCGGAAATTAAGATTATTGGTGTGGAACCTGTCGATTCCGATGCGATGAATCAATCGCTGAAAGCGGGTAAACGGGTGCGTTTGTCGCAGGTGGGTTTATTTGCTGACGGCGTTGCGGTGCGGGAAGTTGGGGAGGAAACTTTTCGGCTTTGTCAGGAGTATGTGGATGAGATTATTTTAGTGGATACGGATGATATTTGTGCAGCGATTAAGGATGTTTTTGAGGATACGCGATCGATCTTAGAACCGGCCGGGGCATTGGCGATCGCAGGTGCGAAAGCTTACGTGGAACGGGAACAAATCGCAGGGGAAACATTAATTGCGGTGGCTTGCGGCGCAAACATGAATTTCGATCGCCTGCGGTTTGTAGCAGAAAGAGCCGAGTTTGGCGAACGCCGCGAAGCTATTTTTGCTGTCACAATTCCCGAACAACCGGGAAGTCTCCGCAGGTTTTGCGAGTGTTTGGGGAAACGCAATTTAACTGAATTCAGCTATCGAATTGCGGATGAGAAAGCAGCACATATTTTTATCGGCGTCCAAATTCAAAACCGTGCGGATGCGGTGAAAATAGCTGCCAGTTTTGAAGATTGCGGCTTTAAAACTTTGGATTTAACTGATGATGAATTAACGAAATTGCACTTGCGGCATATGGTGGGCGGCCGTTCGATGCTAGCAGATAATGAGTTGTTTTATCGCTTTGAATTTCCCGAACGTCCGGGTGCGTTGATGAAGTTTGTGGGTTCGATGAGTCCTAACTGGAATATCAGCGTTTTTCACTATCGGAATAACGGCGCTGATTACGGGCGAATTGTGGTGGGAATTCAAGTACCGCCGGATGAGATGCAGGAATGGCAGGCTTTTTTGGATACGCTGGGTTATCAGTATGGGGATGAAAGTCAAAATCCGGCTTATAAGTTGTTTTTGGGATAGGTTTTTGAAGTTTATGATTCGGCGGTTGAAACCGCTTCTATACAAACGAAGTCTGCCTCCGCAGACTTAGAAATTGGATGCGAACAATGTCATGTCTGGTTTTTGACGCATCAAACTTGCGATCGCAAATTCTGCACATCCTGAACGCTAAGTCCGGTTATTTGGGCTATGGTTGCGTCATCTAGGCGATCGAGTAACTGCCGTGCGATCGCCTGTTTTTCTTCTTGTCTAGCGTCTCGCTCGGCTTTAATTATCGTGCCTTGTTGGTCGTAAATAAACATTTCTTGCCGTTCGATATTTGCTATTTCCTCCACGCTTAAATTCACTCGATCGGCGATGTCAAATGCTTGATGGATTTCGGGGACGCTATTCATTACTGGCGGGATTTCCGTTATCGTTACCGCGTATTTCATGAAATAGAGCCATTTATCTGCCAGAGTTTCTAGTTGGTCTACTGTTTTGGTGAATTTTGGCAATTCTACAAATACTAACTTGAGATCGTTATCGGGATAGGGTAAGTTAGAAATCTCTTCTTTGTAGACAAATCGCGAAATTAATTGGTTGCTATTTTTAAACATCTCAAAATCAGTAATCGTCAAGGCAATTACTGGTCTGAGCATTCGATATCCTTGTCCTTTCTGCAATTGAGAGGCGTAGGTTTTCGCTGCGTTGTACAAGATTCTTTGTCCGAAAGACTCGACGTTTAATACCTGCATTTCAATGATGACTAGAGTGTCGTCTGCCAGCTTGGCTTTGACATCTAAAGAGGAGTCTTTTAAGCCTTCTACTTGTGGCGGCAGGTTGGGGTTGATAATTTCTAAGTCTTGAATAGTCGGATTGCCTTCGTAAATTATGGCGTTGAGGAAACTGATGAGAATGTCTTTGCTTTCTGAGGAACCAAATATTTTTTTGAAGGCGTAATCGGTTTTGGGGTTGATGAATGTCATGGTGGGAATCGGAAATGGATCTCGCTATTTCGATTCTATCATCGGGCGAGCTTAATTTTTGGGGTTAGGGCACACTCCGAAAAGAAACCGGGTTTTTTACGAAAATACGGGTTGAAACCAGCAGATTTGGCAAAAAACCCGGTTTCTGAACCCCATGCGAAGTCCTAATTCATTGCCTGCATCAAAGCTGCACCAGCACCAAAATTCTCGTAGGGCGTTGGTAGGTAGTAAATCTTGTAAGGTTCCAAAGGAAAAATATCTTCACTGATATCCTCTTCCGCCATTAGAATGCGGATTAACTCTCGTTTCTCGATCGCAGAAAGTTGTCTAATGGTAGGGAGCAATTCTGTGAGTGTCATCGTTGTCAGAAGTTAGTAAACAACTAATTGGCGCGATCGCGTAGCATAAAGCTGCTATTGGAAATTATAATGGGTACAGAAGTCTAGCATGGAGAATGTGCGATCGTGACAGTCCGAGAAGAATTAATCAATGAGATCGATCGAGCATCAGATGATGTACTTCAGGTGCTATTGAGTTTTTTGCGTCAAAGGCGGTTGTCGCAGTCTGAGCCTTCTGTGTCGATCGACTCTGCTGAGATTTCGAGTGCTGGATTGACAGCGCAAAAGCATTATCCTCTGCGCGGGATGCCCTTGGTAATTGCCGAGGATTTTGATGCGCCGATGGAAGTTCCCCAATTAATCGATCGGATTGCAAAAATTATGGAAAATGAAAATGTGGGTTTAAATGATTTATTGCCTGGTTTAGAAGCCGAGAAAGAGGCGATTTGGCAGGAGAAACAGTCTTGATGCGTAGGATATTTGCATACGAAGAGCGAATTAATTATTGGATGAAAAATAATAAAGGCGATCGCACTTTGATTTGTTGGTAAGGGCGATCGCACTTCGCATACCACAATCTATTCTGGTTTCATCCAACCTTTAACTGTCTCTTTCACTACATTGACATAAGGATTGTCTAAAAACTCTTCGATCGCAGCTTCACCGCCAGCCTGCAATGCACCAACTGCACGACGCTTGAAACTGGGGGTAGTTTCATCATTAACATGAGCAATCTTTTCCTCATCAGTAGCGGTGGGATTACTTACCTCTAATTGTTTGAGCAGTTGTTGAATTTCTTTTGCTGAAGTCGCAAGATTTTGTTTCTGTTCTGATTGTTGGACAAAAGAGTTGTTGTCAGAGCTGGCCTTCTCACCCATAGCCCCAACCTGACCATGATTATTATAGGAAGTTTGTGACATTAATTTACTCTCCGATACGGGTTTATACTCTACATTCCCACCGACGTTTCCTTGAACCAAGTTGCCCTTAAAACTACTGTTATTCATGTCTACAGATTTTGGTTCCATAGCTGATATCATCCTCACTTGCTAACGTTTACTTTTGGTGTCATGTTCGCTATCACTAGAAAGATACGAAGCGTTTCCCTCAACATTTCCCTGTATAAAATTACCCCTCACCTCACTATTACTAATGAATATTTCGTAAGTTGCCTCCTTTTCAGTTTCAATGAAATCATAGATTACTCCAATAACTTGCTTGAGTGCCTTCTTTTCTTTTGTAGTAAACAACGTCCGATCGCCAGAATTGAGAGTTAGTAACAAGCCGTAGTGTTTTAGATTAATCAAATTCCGAACTGTACCTACAATTGATCCAAAAAATAAAACAGGGGCTAGTATAATCAGTATTAGTCTATCACCATTATTTGCGCCTATTATTAGTGAAGCAACAAAGCAAATACCAATAATTCCCCAAGGAATTCCTGGAATTTTGACCTCTCCTTCAGTAAAACTTGTAATATTGTGAGTCTGGTAAACATTGTACGAAAAACGGACTGTTCTTTTAGTTACGATAATAGTTTTGTTTTTCTCTAAAGTAATGTTCTGATTACTTCCAGATGAGTTTGGTAATCCTATTAATGCCATTAATAGCTTTGGTATTTCCATTGATTATACCTATAGAATAATTGACGGTTGAGGTTATGTAGCGGCACCCTTTTCAGCTCTTAGGCGCAACTATGCACCTGTCAATCAACACTCTAGTAAGATACTTGTGTCGGACTCATCCATGCTAGACCGATCGCACAAAAACTGTCAAGGAAAAAAAAGTTGGAAAAAGTGGGAACTTCCTAAAAATCCGATACGAAGCCAAAAAAAGTGGGGGAAAGTGGGAAAAAGTTTGGTATAGTAACTAAAATTATCCCATCATCCCACCTATGGACAGTCCTCAGATATTGCAATTTGTCGATGAAGCTGTCTGCGCCAAGACAGGCAAACATCTAAACAACTTGCAGCGAAAGATTATCGCGGGAATACTGAATCGTAAAAAATATACTGACGTTGCAGAAACTTATGGTTATAGCTCCCAGCACGTTAAAAAAGCTAGTCACGAGCTTTTGCAAATGTTATCTGAAGTGTTTGGCGAACAAGTTAAAAAAAGTAATCTTGAATCTGTCCTAGAAAGGCATATACATCAGACTATAACAACTTTGGGTAATAAAAATAATCAAAAAATTATTGGTATTAGCTACATTAACAATTGTCCTAATCCATCTACTCCTACCCCAGATGAAAGTCAGCCGCAAACTCCCGACTTGCAGGAGGAAAGCAAAAATCAAACTAAGATTGAAACAATAGATAAATTACGGCAGTTTGGCTTGAGCGACGAACAAATTGCAGAAGCGCTAGATATACCTTTAGAGCAGGTTAAGTCGGTGGACTTGGAAGAGTAAAGTCTGCTACAGTAATTAAGCTGCTTGCAGGCTTGAAGTATAATTAGTTTATGACGACTTCGCAATACAGAATTGAGTTTACCGAAACGGCTCTGGAGGATTTAAGGGCTTTGCGTGCGATCGATCGCGCTAAGATAGAGGATGCAATAGAAACTTACTTGCGCTACGAGCCGGACAAGGTGACAAAAAGCAGGATTAAGCGTCTCAGGGGGCTAATTTCACCGGAGTACCGTCTTCGAGTTGACGAGCATCGCGTGTTTTATGATATTGAATATACTGTTGAACCAGAGAATAACTTAGTCTTGATTCTGGCTATCAAACATAAATCTGAAGTTAACGAATGGCTCACAGTTCAGGAGGTTAGTGATGAAACAGATTCAGCTCAGTGAAGTTCAAAAAGATTTGCTTCAATTCTTGGAAATCGCTCAGGAAGAAGATGTGATTCTGATTTATGATGGCAAACCAGTTGGCTATCTAGTTGGATTTGCTGATGAAGATGATTGGATTGATTATTTAATGCTGAATAATCCTGAATTTAAAACACGATTGCGTCGCTCTCTTCTAGATGCGCGAGAAGGGAAAACGATCGCCTTTGAAAACGGCAAGTTGGTTTCAGAGAGCGAAAATTAAAGATGGGTTTTTCCCGGTATTCAATTACTCACCGGCAGCAAATACCTGTTCTGCCCGCAAATTTAGGTCGGGAAATGTTGGGGAAATTAGGCACTCACTTCCCCGAAATTGCTGTCTTTGATAAACTCCTTCAATTAACTGATAAACTGTAACTACAGGCTGTTTGGGCGAACCAATATAGCGCTTGCCTCCCAGACCTAAATAATCGGCAATCCAATACTCTGGAATGCCTAAAGCTTCGTAGTCTTCCACTTTCCGGGCATAGTCATTTTGCCAATTGGTACTGACTACTTCTACTACTAATTTAACAGAATTACCGAGAGTAATGACTGGCTCGGTTTTCCATAACGGTTCATTTACTAAAGCGGTGCGATCGAGAATTGCAATATCTGGCCTAAAAGCTGAATTAGCACCTAACGGTTTAATCAAGCATTTCATCGGAATAAACCAAGGTAAATTAAGCAAATCAATTGCCACGTTAAGCTTGCGATTGATTAATCCAGTAACTTGTTCGTGGGGGCCAGTCGGTTCCAAATCGATTAATTCTCCATCGATTAATTCGTAGCAGACTTCATCTAGATAGTTAGCAATGAATGCCTCAAAGCCTAGGACACCTGTATCGATCGCGGAAACCATAGATATTTTTCCTAGCTCCGTTTGCTTTAATTATATCATATCTCTTATTGTTCAAATAGAGATGGCAGATTTCGCTGACCGAATTGACTCTCGCGCGCTTTGCCGGAAACACTCCAAAACCCCTGCAATAAAAGTTTCGCCGTCAATCGGTGGAGTATGTTCGGACATGGCAATCGCAGCATCTATCTTAACTCGTAGAGAGTCGATCCACTGGCGATCGGCGCGATCGTATTCATCTAACAATCGCAAAGCAACTTCCAGCACTTCTTCGGCAGAGCCATATTTTCCAGTTTGCAGTTTAGTTTGGATGAATAGTTCTTGGGTTTTCGTCAGCGTAATGCTCATAGTATTGATTTACCCGTTGGTTTTAATTATATCGCGTCGATCGCTCTTGGCAACTGGCGATCGGCAAAATATGTCTTTTATTGTTTACTCTCGTGTGCTTGCTGGAAACGATCGCAAATCCTTGTATTTTGAAAGAGGTAGATGGCGATTTACGGTTGGGTGGGGGCGGGTTTATTAAACCATCGATTTTAGACCAATATTGTTGGTGAACCCGCCCCTACAAGACTTTCAAATTTGATATTATTCGCGATTCATCCGAATCAAATCGGTCAAAATATTATCCAAACTCCCATTAACTTGAATCCGGTCAATCTTCTCCGCAATCCGTTCCAAAACTTCCAACTCCTTCAATCGCAAAGCAACCGGATTATCCTCCATCACCTTTGCCGTATTCAGCATACTCCGAGTAGCCGCCGTCTCTTCCCGGCGCCGTACAACATTTGCTTGAGCCGATTTTTCCGCCTCCACAACTTTGCTCAAAATAGTCTTAATTTCGCCCGGTAAAATGATATCTTTGACACCTACAGAATCGACTTCAATGCCATATTCTGCGGTTTTGGCGCGGATGTATTCAGATATACTGCGATCGATCGCACCTTTGCTCTCCAACAGCGCATCCAAAGTCTGTTCGCCCACCGCACCCCGCAAAGCAAACTGCAATTCCTTGTACAAAAATCCCGCAATATCAGACAAACCGTTTTTGGCTGCCAGCGGATCTCGGATGCGATACCCAGCAGTCAAATTCAAGCGCAGAGGCACTTTATCCTTTGACAGAATATCTTGACCGGATAATTCCATATTTTGCAAGCGCAAATCGATTACTTCTGTTTGAAAAGAGCGTCCAAACTTCCACCAAGCATGAATTCCCGGCGGTAATTGCGATTGAAATTCTTGGTTGATATACAACAGTCCGACGCTTTGTGCTGGAACTTCACAAAAGTGCAAATACTGAGCGCAGCTTGATAGAGCTTCTGGCGTTCCCGCCACCAACTCAGCTATTAGCCGAGGCTCTAAATTAACATTAGTATTGATGTCAATTATTTCCACTTCCACACCCAGCCAAAACAGCTTGCGGCTTGTCGGCGGCAAAAAAGCAATAACTTTGCCTCGATCGCGCACGATCGCAATTTGATGACCGAGTAATTGCACGAGCTCGCAGTAGGCCGCTACAAAATTAGGGTGTTTTTCAATTAAGACATTTTCTTGGGGAAATTCAGGATTGGGAATCACTCTACTCAGATTGCGAACTGCGACATCCCTATCCGCAGACCAAAAAGCGTATTCTCCCGATTCTAGAGGGCGCACGAAATTATTCTGAACGTACAGCAAACCAATTTCCGACTCGGAAATTTGAAACTTTTTCAGTCCTTGCAAAGCGAGCGATCGCACTTTTTGCACAAACTCAGCCGGCAATTGCAAATTATCGTCTAAATTGAAAACATGAGATTCAACTTCAATAAAACCGCGCCAAAATGCCCGCAGTTGATTCGGCAAAACACTTATCCAACTTTGACCCAAACGCACCAAAGCTGTTTGATTGAATGCTGTTCTGACAATTAACAGATGTTCTTCCAGTTCGGTACCGTGGTTTCTCAGCAACAGTTCTAAGTTGTCAATCTTCGCTTCGGGTTGGTTGCGATCGTAGCTTTTTAAGTTCCAATGCCTGCCGAAATAAGTGTATGTACCGGGCAGCAAAATTTTCTTAAAGTCGCTGCGGTGATATAATATTCCGATTTGGTTGGGTTGGATGTAAAAGGTTTTCCACATATAAAATTTTAGAGATAATTTGGGCAGGCGAAACCACCAATGCAGATTTAATTTAAACATCGATCGCCTTATTCCAACACTTATAGTACATATACTACAATATTTTTTTTAACTCTGTCAAGTGCAAGTGTTTGCAATTAAGATGCGGGCATTCAGAGCCTCCCAAACTGGATTAAGATTGTCACGGCTTCTGCTCAACCACCTTTCGGAAATCTCGCAAAAGATAGCAACTTTCAAATATGCCGATCGCCCAACTAATCCCAAATTCCCGCAGGAAAATCGGATGCAAGCAAAGGGAAGGAACACACTCAAGGAGCGGGAGAGATACAGTTGCGCGAGCTTCTTAACTGCTATAAACACTTGCATGACAGAGTAATTAACCAAAAGAAGTTTTATTGGGTTGAGGTTTTTCCCAATACCATTTAGCTGCTTTGTCCCAAACAAAGTGCCCGTACCCAGGGCCAGGGTGTTGGAAAGTGTAGGAATCGAACCTACTACAAATCGGCGATACACCGATCGCTCTACCAGCGAGCTAACTTTCGGGGGTAAAATAGTTAAAAACACTTGGCGGTATACGCTGTTAACAAATGTTAGCGCACCGATCGGGCACACAGAACCCGAACCACAGCTTTGTGACTTTTTTACTATTCGATTTCCAGCATAGCACAAGGAAAAATCTGTCTGCTAAAATTTTATATAATTTAGTAATTGCGGTATTATTTGCCTTCATATTTCTGCTTGATTCGAGCGACACGCAATTGCAATTCTGCACCTTTGCTGGGATTAACCATTGACACGTAATTTGCAAACCCAGCAATCGCGGCTATTAAATTAGTTGAATTTCCCCATTTTTTCCCTGACAATCCTTCTTGCTCTATTTGATAGAGAGTCGCGCGAAAAGCTTTTAAAGTTTTTTTAGATATATTTAATTGCGTGTTGACAACAATACCTGTTACTTCCTGCTGCACGGATCGCCCCATAATTTTAGTCTTATCGCGATTGATGCTGAAACCCTCAGCAGCAACGATCGATTTAATTTCTTTCATCAAATTAGATATTCGGCGCGCTGCTTCCCCACAGCCAGAAAATGTTAAATCGTCAGCGTACCGCGTATAGCAAAACCCGAGATTTTTAGCTGCCATCGCGAGCTTGCTGTCGAGATCGCGGCAAATTAAATTTGAAATAGCAGGACTTGCAGGCGAGCCTTGAGGTAAATGACGGTCTCCTGAAGCTGTATAATTAATTTGTCCCTCTGTTTCTATTTCCTTTACTTCAAAAGCGGTACAAATCAATCCGAAAATGTTTGCCGCAGTTTCCGAATAACCCAACTCGCGAAATAATCCTTTGACACGCTTGTATGAAATTGACTGGAAAAAGTCCTGCAAATCTATTTTGACTGCGATATCTGCACCGACATGAGGTTTAGCGTTGGTGACTGTCGAACGTTTTTTGCAAAACCCATGCGCTGCACTGTGAACTTCTAATTTTTCTAAAATATTATTTAAAATCCACCTCTGAGCCGACTTAAGGTTGGGTCTAGGTGCCGAAATACTTCTTTCTTCTCCTGTCTTTTTCGAGATTTTGAAGCGAGTGTAATGGGTAATTGTGGAGACCGGACTGTTTAATGTCAAAAAGCGCAGTTTTTCCTGGCTAATTCCCATTTTCAAAGCGATTTCTTCAGCGGTGTTGCATTCAACTAAACCGTGCAATTGTAACTTTTTTGAATTTTCCTCATTTGAGATAGATGTGACGTGCAATTTGTATGTAGCTTTACTTGCCATAATTGCTATTTAATCAATCTATAACATACATAATACAATATTTTTTTAACTCTGTCAAGTGCAAGTGTTTACAGTTCAGATGCGGGCATTCAGAGCCTCCCAAACTGGATTAAGATTGTCACTACTTCTGCTAAACCACCTTTCGGCAATCTCGAAAAAGATCGTAATGCTCAAATATGCCGATCGCCCAACCAACCCAAAATTCCCGCAGGAAAAGCAAATGTGGAAAAACGAAGGGACATACTCAAATTAAGGAGAGATACAGTTGCGCGGGCTGCTTAACTGCTATAAACACTTGCTCGACAGAGTAATTAACACGGAAGAAGTTGTATGGTAGGGAGATTACTCTCCAAACCATTGAGGTGTCGCCTCGACTACAACAAGGTGCCCTTAGCCAGGGCGAGGCTGCTTAAAGTACAGGAATCGAACCTGTTACCAATCGATTATCAGTCGATCGCTCTATCCATTGAGCTAACTTTGGGAAGTTGATACAGGAATCGAACCTGTTACCAATCGATTATCAGTCGATCGCTCTACCATTGAGCTAATCAACGCAGTTCAAATTACTTAGCGGTATACGCTTGTACCACAGGTAGGCGCACCAGTCGGGCCTACAGAACCCGAACTATAGCTTTGTAAATTTGTCACTATCCCACGTTAAGCCTAGCACAAAGAAAATAGTCGTAGGGTGTATCGCCTGCGATCGATCCCTAAAAAATATTGACAATTTTAAAGCGACGCACCCCAAAGGTTCAGTGTAAAAAATCAGAACATTTATTCTGTTCGTAGTGTGGACTTTAGTCCGCAGCCGGAGAGCGGACTAAAGTCCGCACTACGAACGAACCGATCAATTATTGATTGATAATTGTAATTTCCGTTGTCGGTGCATTATTTATAATGATCTGATTCCTGACAAATTAAGAGCAGCGAAAGAGGCAACTTTGTCTGTGGGTGTATCGGTTCCTCGATTTTACATACTTTCCAGCCTGATGCCGATACTTGTTGAAACCACGAACTAACTGTGCGAAAATACCACGGCATCGGCTCTCGAAAATCTCCGCCGAAATTGTCGAAAGTCTCGATTTTCCATCCGTCAACATAGGGCTGTTGCTCACACGCTGTGCATGGATGAACTGTCTGGATTAACAAATGTCCGTTGGAGACTGTGGCTTGGCGTAACGATCGCAATAAATCTCCAATTTCCTCACCAAGTAGCGAAAAATTGCAGACAATCCCATCGTAGGATTGACCGACTATCAGCGGATCGGCAATAATTTCATCGTAGCCGATCGCCCGAAAACAACCGCTGCTTTTCTCACAAGCGCGATCGATCAAACCACAGGAAGCATCAACCCCAACCACCTCTACACCGTGCTTTGCTAAGGCGCGCCCCAACCAACCTTCACCGCATCCGACATCCAGCACTCGCCGATGCCCGCAGCGCAGCACAGCTTGCACAATAGCCTCATCCGTTGCTGCGCGGCGGCTTGCAATCAGATTTTGGTCGATCGCCCGCCTCCATGCGTCAGCATTAGCTTCCCAACTTTGTTGAATTTGTTGCTCTCGATCGGATTTTATCGTCATTCTTTTAGTTGATTGATATCATGTCCGATCGATTGCTCGGGTTCGATCGTTCGGAATGCAAGTCCTTGAAAGATGCGGACTGAAGTCCGCACTACGAACCGTTTTTGTTATGGTAATTGAGCGGATATGATATGATGTCTTAACTGTCAAATTGGCGATCGCACTTTAGCATCAAATTTTCAATCAGAGCGATCGCCTTTGCCCACATTGTGATTCTCCTATTGGTACTAGGACTTAGGCAGAAATCTTATTGCCACCCCGATCCTGCCTAAGTCCTGGGCACATGAAAACGAGTTCCGAAAGGGCGATCGCCCTAAACCCATTTACCCACAACAACCCTCACCGTTCCATCCGCCAAAGTTTCCTCTTCTTCCACATTAAAACCCTCAGACTGCACCGCTGCCATCAAACTTTTGCGCGCGTATTTCTGACTGATTGAATTGACAAATTCCTGCTGGTTAATGCGAGCGCCCCAAAAATCCGCCACCAATTCATAATCCTCTTCGCCGCTGCGCCGAAAACCCAAATCGTAACCGTTAGACTGCCGAATCACGTACTCGGCATTAGTTTTCTCGCCATGATAACCCCGTACCTGCACATTGCACTCTACTTGATAACCCAACTCTTCCAACACTTGATGCAGCAGTTCGCCGTTTTTGATCTGAACCTTGATCGTTGTGAAGTGTGACATATCACTTTCGGATTTTTGTGTGAAACGCTGATTTGATTATAATAACATAAATAGCAACAGTCAATAAATTAGGACTTACGCTATTTAACCCAATATTTACGAAATATTGCGGATTTTGCTTTTTTGCGCCTGCACTTAAACCCGGTTTCTGGCTGCTTAGTACCCAGCGTCATGCCCTTGCCAAAATTTAAGTTTTAAATCGAACTAGCGATTGTCAACTTTCTTGTCTCGCCAGTTAATTGCCAATTCTCCAATTCTTCAATCTCAAATCTCAAATGGTATGATTTCCGATAATTCTAACCAACCCAGAGAATATGATGCCGTCCTCGGCGGTCAAAGTCAAATCCCGATCGCCGCCGCCGTTTTGGGAGGCATCGCCGGAGTCAAGCAGCGCTTGCAAAGTCCTAGTATCGAGGCGCGCGCGGCCGCCGTTAAAGATGCTCCTAAATACGGAGACACAGGTTTGAATTTAGCAATTGAAGCGTTGCTTGACACAGCACCAGAAGTGCAGCGAGTTGCTTATTCAGTTTTGCGAAAAAGAACAGAACCTTTTGTCCGCCAAGCTTTAACAGAATTCGTGCCTTACGGGCTGTTTGACTGCATCCGCACTGTGAAAACTGGCACAAATGTGGCGATTAGTCCCGGAGGAGTTTGCACGGCGAGTTTGCACGGCAAAATAATTAGAATTTGCGATTTAGAGACAGGAGAAATACTTTATACTGTTGACAAGTATCCCCGCGCTCAAGAAACTTTTGTGCTTTGCCAAGAAACCGAAGTTTTTGTCAGGAGTAGAAATCTTCCGAAACACCGCGCGATCGAAATTTGGCAAGAAGGAGAATTGCGGCATACTCCTCTCGGGCATGAAGGAGAAATTACGGCAATTCTCATCAGTCCCGACAGTCGAGTTATCGCCACAGGTTCGGCAGATACTACAATCAAAATTTGGAATTTAGAGACGGGAAAGTTAATTTGTACTTTTGGCAGTCATTTAACTTGGAAAGCACACAAAGGAGGAATTGCAAGTCTGGCTTTTAGCCCGATCGCACCAACTCTCGCTAGCAGCAGTTCTGACGGTACAATTAAACTCTGGAACCTCCGCAGCCGAGAATGCTCCCAAACAATTAAAGGTTATGCCAATTGTCTAGCTTTCAGTCCAGACGGGCAGACTTTGGCTGCTGGCGGCTGGGACAGAAACATTCAACTGCGCCAGCTATCGCATCCGGATAATCCAATAACTTTGGCAGGGCATTTTAACTCCATAAATGCGATCGTCTTTAGTCCCGACGGGCGCACAGTTGTCAGTGCTAGCGCCGATGGCAATCTCAAACTATGGAATGCCCGCACTGGCGAACACATTCACACTCTCGCCGGACATCAAGCTTCTGTTACTTGTGTTACTTTTAGCAGTGATGGCGAAACTATTATCAGCGGCAGTTTAGACAAAACTATCAAATCTTGGGGAATTAATTGAACGCAGAAGGAATAAGAAATAAGGCAGAAGTCAGAAGGAAGGGTAATATCAAATTCGCCCTTCATCGTCCTGTATTCATCTCTCTTATCTCCCTCTGTGTTCTCTGTGTTCTCTGCGGTTAAATAATTCCGATGCAACCGGAAACGATATATAGCGGATCTAGCTCCCATATTCGCGGACGTTGTTGGGAAGAGAGCCCTATACGTTCAAGCGGTTATAAGCTGTCAGTCATACCTCATCTTTTTGAGAAAGGCCATAACATCTCTGGGAACAGTAAAAACCTTTTTTTACTCTCCCCAGAGCGTCCCGGCACAGCAAAGCTGATATACATATAGTGTCCCGGCACAGCAAAGCTGATATACATATAGCAACTGTCCCACACACCAAAGCAGCGTGTAAAAGCAAAACACAGATGCGGCTCTTGGAAAAAGCAAGAGGAAATGACGAAGAGGGAAGGGGCAATCGACGGCATGGGGCAAGTGCAATGCGAGAACTTCCTAACCGTCGGGCCCGGTGGTTATATTTCAAAATTCGCGATTTCCGATTCCTAGGTGCGTAAATATACGCAAGCAAATATAATAACTTTATAATTCTAGGTCTTGTGCAAGCCGAGGATTGCGAAACTTCTTTTTGCCATACTACACATACTTAGGCTAAAAGTATCGATTCGCAACCATTATTCAGCTTGTTGTCAATTTCTGAATAGTCGCCACACAACCGGGCAAGCCACTATTTATGAATCCTTTACACTAGCTTGAAATTATCGAATCTTCCTCAGATGAGTATCGCAACGAACTTTAATATTTGATTGAAAAAGTTTATGCTTAAAAGATAGGCAGGGATTAAATATAACAGTGCTTCCCTGAGTAACCATGTCACACTCCAACCAATCCATCTATGCTTCCAGCAATGCCGCAGAAATCTGCGGCACTGCTGCCAGTTGGCAGGAAAAAGCCGATCGACTAACGGTAGAATTAAGCAACACGCGCGATCGGCTTCAGGCAGAAATCGATCGCCTGAAGCAAGACAACCAAACCCTGCACGCCGCTGTCAGTTGTGCTCCAATTTTCCTGTGGGCAACCGACAAAGACGGCAGGTTAACCCTTGCAGCAGGCAAAGGATTGGAAAATTTGGGGCTCGAACCGGGTGAGGCTGTCGGAGAGTCGATTTTTGCAGTTTACAGCCAGCCAGAGATCTTAGAAAATATTGCCCAGGTAATCGCAGGAAACGATCGCACTTGGAATACCCGACAGGGGACTTTTATTCACGAAATTCGATCGGCACCGCTGCTCCATGCCAACGGCGAAGTTGTCGGGGCTGTCGGTGTTTCTACTGATATTACCGAGCGCGAGCGAGCCATGACAACTCTCTCTCTTTCAAATCAAGAATTAGAAGACAAACTTACTCTGCAAACGGCAGTCTCGAATGCAGCACTGGCCGAAAGCGAAAAAAAGTACCGCAACCTCGTAGAAACCTCCCAAGAGTTGATTTGGTCGATCGACATTCAAGGCATCTTGACTTTTGTCAATTCCGCCGCCAAAAGGATCTACGGTTACGAACCCCTAGAAATGATCGGTCGTCGCTTTGCAGATTTTTTGATTAAAGAAGAAAAAGCCAGACAAATAGAAATATTTGCCCAACTCTTAGCAAGAACCAGCCTTCAGCCACAAACCCCTAATTTGCCTTACGAAATAGTACACATCCGCAAAGACGGTACCCCCGTCCACCTGCGCGTCAACAGCATCGTCAACCAAGCTGAAAACGGCGCTATTTTAGGCTTGTGCGGAACGGCGACAGATATTAGCGATCGCAAGCGCTCCGAAGAAGCACTCCAAGAAGCTACAGACCAACTTCGCGCCGTCTTGGATGCCGTGCCCGGACTGATTTCTTGGGTCAGTTCAGATTTGCGGTATATTGGAGTCAACCAGCACTTAGCAACCTCGTTCAAACGGTCTCCTGAAAGTTTTGTCGGGGAAGAAATCAACTTTCTCGACAAAGGCTCAACTTTTGGACAACTGATCCGAAACTTTTTTCACAGTTCATGTCAGCAAACCTCCCAAGAAATAGATATAGAAATTAACGGCTTAGCCTGCAATTATTTAATAGTAGCTCAAAAATATCATCAAGGAACCGCAGCAGTTTCCGTAGGAATAGACATTACCGAACGCAAGCGCGCCGAAGCTCAAAAAAGCCAATTAATCGTTTCTTTGCAAGAGTCTGAATGCAAATTTCGGAGCCTTTACGAAGCCACCAGCGACGCAGTAATGCTGATCGAAGAAGACAATTTTTTTGACTGCAACCTCGCCACCCTAGCAATTTTTGGTTGCAGCAATCAAGAACAGTTTTACGGCAAGAAACCTAGCGAATTCTCCCCGGAATTTCAGCCTAACGGACAAGACTCGTGCAGTCTAGCAACACAAAAAATATCCGCAGCAATGGAAACAGGTAGCTGTCGCTTTGACTGGGTGCACAAACGGCTAGACGATTCAGAATTTCCCGCAGAAGTGCTGTTAAACGCAATGGAAATTAACGGTAGAAAAATAATTCAAGCAGTAGTGCGAGACATTACAGATCGCAAGCGCGACGAAGATCGCATCAAAGCATCCCTCGCAGAAAAAGAAGTCCTCCTCAAGGAAATTCACCATCGCGTCAAAAACAACCTTCAAGTTATTTCGAGTTTGCTCAAACTTCAGTCCCGCTACATCCAAGACAGTCGCGTTAGTGAAATGTTAAAAGAAAGTCAAAACCGAGTCAGATCGATGGCCATGGTGCACGAACAATTGTATCAATCCAAAGACTTGTCAAACATTGACTTTGCTGAATACATCCAAAATCTTGCCCACAATTTATTCCAAGCTTATGAAATTCATACAGAAGGCGTCAAGTTGCAAACAAATATTGCGCCGTGTTCTATGAATATTGATACGGCAGTTCCTTGCGGGTTAATTATCAACGAGCTTGTGACAAACTCGCTCAAGTATGCTTTTACAGGACAAACTCAAGGTAAAATAAAAATAGATTTTACTTTAGATAATAACCGGGTTTGCGTGCTAGCTGTGAGCGACAGTGGAATTGGTTTTCCTCCAGACTTAGATTATCGAAATGCCCGAACATTGGGTTTGCGACTGGTCGGGTCTTTGGTCAAGCAAATTCGGGGTAAAATAGAACTGTTAGAAACGGCTGGCACGAATTTTAAAATAACATTTTCCAAGCAAAATAGCACTTCAAGGAGACAACTTAATGTCAAATAAAAAAATTCTGATAGTTGAGGACGAAAGCATCATTGCGGAAGACATTTCCGACAGTTTAATATCTAGAGGGTATAGCATAACAGGCATTGTGTATTCCGGAGAAGAAGCGATTGAATCCGCAGCCGAATTCAGACCAGATTTAGTTTTGATGGATGTTAACCTCCAAGGAGAAATCGACGGAATTACAGCAGCAGAAGAAATTCGATCGCGCTTTCAGATTCCGGTAGTTTATTTGACAGCTTATGCGGACGAAAACACTTTGCGGCGCGTCAATGCAACGAAACCTTTCGGCTATATTGTGAAACCATTTGAAGAAAAAAACTTGCACACAACTATTCAAATAGCTCTCCACCGACATCAGCATGACTGCTTGACAAACTTGCCAAATCGTTCGCTGTTACGAGAGCAGCTAAGTCTGCTATTAGACAAGCAAAAAGAATTGCCCGAAATGATTCCCGTTGTCATTCTTAGTTTAGATAGAATTAACCGGATTAACAGTACCTTGGGGCACGATATCGGCGACTACGTACTTTGCAAAGTTGCTGAGCGGTTGAGCAACTGCACGGAGAAGATTAATATTGTGGCTCGTTTGGAATCTGCCGAATTTGCAATTGTTCTCGAACCAGTTGCCGAAAAACAGGATGCGGCCAAGATTGCTCGAAACATTTTAGATATTGTAGCCCAAGCTATGATTGTCAAAGGCTCGGAACTCTATGTCACGGCAAGTATGGGTATTTCTTTGTCTCCTGGCGACGGCAACGATGGAGAAGAACTGCTAAAAAATGCTTATACAGCTATGTACAATTCTCAGGAACAAGGTGGCAACAAGTATCAGTTTTATACGGCAAAAGTTGCGAATAATTATATCAATAAATTTACTCAAGAGACTTGCCTGCGTAATGCTTTAAAACGCTCAGAATTTGAAGTTTACTATGAGCCACAAATAGAAATTAAAACCGGAAAAATTATTGGTGCTGAAGCTTTGGTGCGCTGGAACCATCCAAAAAGGGGCAGAGTTTCCCCTGCGGAATTTATTCCCATGGCTGAAGAGATGGGCTTGATTGCACCGCTGGGCGAATGGGTGTTAGAGACGGCTTGCAGGCAAACTAAAGCTTGGCAAACAGAGGGTTTACCTCCGCTGCGGGTAGCAGTCAACGTATCAGCCCGCCAGTTCGATCGCAAAAATTTGACGGAGAGAGTCAGCCAGATATTGAGAGAAACTCATCTCGATCCTAAATTCCTGGAATTAGAATTGACGGAAGGTCTAATTTTGCAAGATGAAGCGGCAGCATCTCAAGCTTTTACTGTGTGGAGAGATATGGGGATTAGGATAGCAATTGATGATTTTGGCACGGGATATTCTTCTTTGAGTTATCCGAAACGCTTGCCGTTTGATGCGCTAAAAATTGATAAGAGTTTTATTCGCGATATTGCTGACGATCGCCAAAATGCTGCGATTACAATAGCGATTATTCAAATGGCGCACTCCATGAATATGACTGTGATTGCTGAGGGGGTAGAAAATCAGCGGGAACTTTCTTTTTTGTGCGTACACGATTGCGATGAAATTCAAGGTCATTTTTTCAGTCAGGCTTTGCCAAAGGCTGAGTTTGAAGTGCTGCTCAAAAGCGATAAGTGCTGGAATTTTTAGGTAATATCATGTCCGATCGATTGACCCCAATAAGTAAGGTTTGTAGTGCGTCGGGAGTGTCCGCTTTATGCTGCGGACACTCCCGACGCACTACAAACAGTTTTTGTGATGGTAATCAACCGGACATGATATAATGGGTAATCGGTAATCGGTAATTTTCTGTAGTTTAGACTAAAAAATGAGCGCAGCTAAAAGTAGCCACCTTTGAATCTCAGGCAAGCTGTTGCTCAAAAATTCAAAAAGTAGAAGATTAAATAGCTAATCTTGAAGACTTTTTGCGCCGAGAAACCCGTTTTTTGACAGTGGGATAGCACGGTGCCTTGGTACGTACCCTTCCTTTTTCCCAACCGGGGGATTTTCCCCTCTGTTTAGGCATTTTTGCAGGAGTACCAATGTCAACTAAAAGCGAAAACGTATCCGCTCAATAATTCGGGGTAGCAGAGAAAAAAAGTAAGCAGAGTAAAAAAAGTGTGATAAAATAGGACACATGACGCCAAAGATTATTTCACAAGACAAGTCACCCTACAATATACTGCTGCT